>JBHELS010000121.1:0-3705 GCA_046263015.1 Burkholderiales bacterium
CGCGGCAATCAGCTCCTTCATCACCGCGCGCACCGCGGTGGCGGAGGCAGCGCCGCCGTTTTCGGTCGCGAGGCGTCGGGAGAAGAAGTGCTTGAACTCGAAGAGGCCGCGCGGCGTCGCCATGTATTTGTTGTTGGTGACGCGGCAGACGGTCGACTCGTGCAGCCCAAGCTCGCCCGCGATCAGCTTGAGCGTGAGCGGCTTCATCGCCACTTCGCCGTATTCGAAGAATCCGCGCTGGCGAGCGACGATGGCGTCGGCCACTCGCTGGATGGTGGCGAAACGCTGCTCGATCGAGCGCAGCAGCCAGCGCGCTTCCTGCAGATGGCGCGCGAGCGACTGATTCGAGGCGTTCTTGTTCTGAATGGCGTCGGCATAGGCGCGGTTCAGCCGCACGCGGGGCAGCGACGCGGGGTTGATGAGCGCCACCCAGCGGTCGCGCATTTTCTTCACGAGGACATCGGGGACCACGTAGCGCGCCTCCTGCGCGCCGAAGCGGTGCCCCGGGCGCGGGTCGAGCGAGCGGATGAGGGCGCGCGCGCGATGCAAAGCTGCCTCATCGCAGCCCGCCGCGTGTTGCAGGCGCGCCCATTCGCGGTTCGCAAGGAGCGAGAGGTGGCCCTTGACGATGCGCATCGCCACGTCGCGCTCCGGCGTCGTCGCGGGCAGCGCCTGGAGCTGGAGCAGCAGGCACTCTTCGAGCGAGCGCGCGCCGACGCCCGCCGGATCGAGGCTTTGCACGAGCTTCAGCGCCGGGCCGAAATCCTCGGCGCGGAGGTCCGCCTCCGGCGCGACGAGCGGCAGCAGCTCGTCGAACGAGACCTTGAAGTAGCCGTCGTCCTCCAGGCTGTCGATGATCATGTGCGCGAGGGCTCGGTCGCGATCGTTCATCGGCAGGATCATGAGCTGCTCGCGCAGGTGCTGCGAAAGCGTCGGCTGCGCCTCATTCAGCGATCCCCACTCATCCTGGTCGCGATCAAGCGGCGCACCGCCGCTCGTCTCCTGCGGCACGATGACGTCGTCGACCGACGCGCCGTCGCGCGGCGCGGCGGGCGGCGCTTCCTGGTTCTCCTCGAGAAACGGATTCGCTGCGAGCGCCTGCTCCATCTCCTGGGCGAACTCCATCGCCGACATCTGGAGGAGCTTTAGGGCTTGCTGAACCTGCGGCGTGAGCGTGAGATGCTGCCGCAGCCGTAATGCGATTGCCGGACCCATGGTTTGTGCGTTGTCCTTTCGTTCCTGGTGCTACTGCACAGACCATGCCAGCGCGGAATTCGAGGTCAGGCACGAGATTGCTACTGCGGCGGACCCAGGTGAGGAATTCGGTGCCTGACCCCGAATTTACTTGCCGGCTGTAGCAATTACCCCGGCGGGCTCGCAGTTTGCTCTGCGGCGCGCATGGCCCACCGCCTCGAACGCTACCGGGAGATGCGCGACTTCGGGATCACGCCGGAGCCGCGCGGTCGCGTCGCCACGAAGAAAGCGAAAGCGCTGCGCTATTACATCCAGCGCCACGCGGCGACGCGGCTGCATTACGACTTTCGCCTGGAGCTGGAAGGCGTGCTGAAGAGCTGGGCCGTGCCGAAGGGCCCGAGTCTCGACCCGGCCGATAAGCGCCTCGCCATGCAGACCGAGGACCATCCGTTGGACTATGGCGAGTTCGAGGGGGTGATCCCGGAGAAGCAGTACGGCGCAGGCGAGGTGCTGCTCTGGGACAAGGGCGTCTGGATGCCGGAGGACCGCGAGCCGCTCGAGGCGCTGCGCAAGGGACGCCTACACTTTCGCCTCGATGGCGAGAAGCTGCACGGCTCCTGGATCCTCACCCGAACGCGCGGCAACGAAGACAAACCGGCCTGGCTCCTCATCAAGCGCACCGACGAGGAAGCGCGGCCGGGCTACGACGTCACCGCCGAGCGGCCGGAGAGCGTGAAGCGCGCCGATCTGCGCCCGAAGCGCGCGCTCGCGAAATACGGGCGCCAGAAGATCGAGCTGCCCGCGTTCGTCTCGCCGCAGCTCGCGACACTCGTTACCGAGCCGCCGAAGACCGGCGACTGGCTCTATGAAGTGAAGCACGACGGCTATCGCATGCTCGCGCGGCTCATCAAGCGTGACGCGCGTCTTTTCACGCGCAGCGGCAAGGACTGGACCGAGCGCCTGCCGAGCCTTGCGAGCGCCCTGAAAAAGCTCAAGCTCGACGGTGCCTGGCTCGACGGCGAGATCGTCGTGCTGCGCGCGGACGGCCGCGCAAGCTTCCAGGGGCTGCAGAACGCGTTCGATTTCGGCCGCGATAGCGAGATCGTCTATTACGTCTTCGACGCGCCCTTCCTCGCCGGCGCCGATCTGCGAGCGCTGCCGCTCGCCGAGCGAAAGGAGAAGCTGCGCGCGGCCCTCGGCAAGAGCGCGAGCGAGCGCGTGCGCTTCAGCGATCATCTCGAGGGCGAGGCGCACGAGATCCTCGACAAGGCGTGCGCCATGGGCCTCGAGGGCCTGATCGGCAAGAGCACGGACGCACCTTATGTCGCCGGCCGCACCAAGACCTGGATCAAGCTCAAGTGCCGGCAGCGACAGGACTTCGTCATCGCCGGCTACAGCGCGCCGGGCGGCTCGCGCACCGGCTTCGGCGCGCTCGTCCTCGGCGTGCACGACATTCCCGGGGGCAAGCTGAAATACGCGGGCAAGGTCGGCACCGGCTTCGGCGAGCACCTTCTCGACACGCTCGCGAAGCGCCTCGCCAAGCTGAAGCGGCCCGATTCGCCGCTCATCAATCCGCCGCGCGAAAAAGGCATCCAATGGGTGCGGCCGCAGCTCGTCTGCGAAGTCGCGTTCGCCGAGCGCACCGACGAGGGCATCCTTCGCCAGGCATCCTTCATGGGCTTGCGCGAAGACATTCCCGCCAAGTCGGTGAGCGAGGAACGCGCGCAGCGCCCGCCGGAAGAGAAATCCGAAAAGCCCGCGGCTCCTGCCAAGCCCTCGCCAGCCCGCCTGGGGGCGGGGCAAAAAGCCGACACCGTGGTGCACGCGATCAAGGTCACCCACCCCGCGCGCATTGTTTATCCGGCGCTCAATTTCACCAAGCTCGATCTCGCGCGCTATTACGATGGCGTCGGCGAGTGGATCGTGCCGCAGCTCGCGAGACGCCCGCTCACGCTCGTGCGCTGTCCCGATGGCGTCGACAAGGAGTGCTTCTATCAGCGCCATCTCGCGATGGGCGCAAGCCCCGGCGAGGTGAAGACGCTGAAGCGCGAGCGTTCAAGCAAGGGCTATTACATCTATATCGACTCGCACAGCGCGCTCATCACGCTCGTGCAAAACGGCGCCGTCGAGATGCACACCTGGGGCGCGAGGGCGCCCGATGTGCAGCATCCGGATCGCATCACGCTCGATCTCGACCCCGACGAGGGCCTGCCGTGGCCGACGCTTGTGCGCGCGACCGAGATGACGCGCACCATCGTCGAGGCGCTGAAGCTGAAGTGCTTCCTGAAGACCACCGGCGGCAAAGGCCTGCACGTTGTGATTCCCATCGTTCCCAAGCTGCCTTGGGCCGACGTGAAGGAGTTTTCGCGGCTCATTGCCGAGTTCCTGGTGCGCGCCGAGCCCTCGCTCTTCACCGCGAAGGTGGCGAAGGACCGGCGCGAGAACAAGGTGTTCGTCGACTATCTGCGCAACTCGGAGACGGCGAGCGCGGTTTCGGCTTTCTCGGCGCGC
>JBHELS010000122.1:0-4806 GCA_046263015.1 Burkholderiales bacterium
CACGATGCTCTCGGCATGCTGGCAGTACGCGTGCGCGACGCCGGGCATCATGAAAGCGTTCTGCATGTCGACGACCAGCAACGCCGTCTTGTGCGGATCGAGGTTTTCGTAGACGTGCGCCTTGCCTCGATGCCGGATGACGCGATCGATGACCGACTGCGGGATAACAACCTTGTGCATGCGTGCCTCCGTACGTGCGAGGCAAAGACTTTACAACGGCCGCCGACTAGCGCGCGGCCTTTCTCGCGCGGAACTCAGGCGGCACCACCGTGCCGCGAACGTGCTTCTTCCCCCAGCGCGCGAGCGCGCCGAGCACCTCCGCCAGGTCGCGGCCCTTGGCGGTGAGCCCGTAGGCGTAGCGCACCGGCCGCTCCTGGTAGGGCGTGGCCTCGATCAGGCCCGCGTGCTCCATGCGCTTCAGTCGATCGGCAAGGATGTTGGTCGGGATCGCCTCGTCCGAGGACGCGAGCTTGCCGAACGTATCACGGCCGCGCAGCAGGTCGCGCACGATGAGGAGCGTCCAGCGATCGCCCGCGATGTCGAGCGCGCAGGCCGCCGGGCAGCTGGAGCGCCGAGTGACTTGCATTTTGCAAGTGTATCGGCTAGCGTAATCACTTGCAAATCGAAAATGCAGCGGGGGCGATGAAAATCGAAGGCAGCGTAAAACCAGTAAAAGCCGCGTGATGACGCGCCGCCAGCTCGGAATCGTCGCCGCCGCGGGTCTCGTGTTCGCGCTCATCTTCGGCGTGCGCCAGTCGGTCGCGCTCTTCATCGGTCCGCTCAACTCCGCGACCGGACTCGGCATCGCGGCGATCAGTCTGGCGTTTGCCTGCGCGCAGCTCATGTGGGGCATCACGCAGCCGGTGGCGGGCGCCTTGGCCGACCGCTACGGCACGGGCCGCGTGGTGGCGATCGGGGCGGTGCTCGTCATGCTCGGCACCATCCTCACGCCTCATGCGACGACCACCTGGATGCTCGTGCTCCTCATCGGCGTGGTCGCCGCGGGCGGCGGCGGCATGGCGGGGCTCGGCGTTCTCATGTCCGCCGTCGCGCGCGTCGTGCCGGCGGAGAAGCGCGGTTTCGCGAGCGGCATGGTGAACGCCGGCGGCTCGTTCGGGCAGTTCCTCGTGGCGCCGCTCGCCATCACGCTCTCCGGCGCGATCGGCTGGGTCGGCGCGCTCACCTTCCTCGCGCTCATGTCGCTCGCCATCGTGCCGCTCGCCTGGGTGTTGCGCGGCAAGCACCCGCCGGCGGCGCACGGCGCCGCGCTCGAGAAATCGCTCAAGCACGCGGTGCGCGATGCCTGGCGCGATCCGAGCTTCCAGTTACTCACCGCGGGATTCTTCGTCTGCGGCTTCCACGTCGCCTTCATTGCCACGCACCTGCCCGGCGTCGTGGCGCTCTGCGGCCTGCCGCCCGCGGTCGGTGCATGGTCGCTCTCGCTCATCGGCCTTTTCAACATCGCCGGCAGCTTCACTTCCGGCTGGGCGGTCGGTCGCTGGCGCATGAAGAGCGTGCTCTCGCTCATCTACGCCGCGCGCGCCCTCGCGGTGCTCGCCTTCGTGTTCGCCCCGAAGACCACCACCACGTTCCTCGTTTTCGCCGTCGTGCTGGGCTTCACCTACCTCTCGACCGTACCGCCGACCGTGGGCCTGGTCGGCAAGCTGCACGGCGCCCGCTACATGGCGACGCTCTTCGGCATCGTCATGCTCTCGCACCAGATCGGCGCCTTCCTCGGCGCCTGGCTCGGCGGCCAGGTGTTCGAGCGTACCGGCAGCTACGACTGGCTCTGGTACATGGACATCATGCTCGCGGTCGGCGCCGCGCTCATCCACCTGCCGATTCGCGAGGCGCCGAAGCTGCGGCCGGCGTTCGCCACGTGATTGTTATGATGGGCGATGAAAAATTCCGACGTGCCGATGATGGCGCTGCGCCGCGCGGTGCAGATCTGCGGTGGGCTTGATGCGCTCGGCGACAAGCTGAATACCTCGACCGAGGCGCTCGATCGTATGATGGTCGGCGAGGAGCCGGTGCCCGAGCCGCTCTTCCGCCAGGTCGTGGGCCTGCTCCTCGAGGCGACCGCGACGCGCGCGCCCAAACGCACTCCAGATTCGAACGAAGGCGGCAGAAAAGGCCCGCGGCAGTAGGCCCTTTCGCTCTAAGAAGGTTGAGTTTTCCGTTGGCGAGCGATTTACGTTTTGATCGCTCTCGCGATCTTCACCGTACCGTAGGCTTTATTGATCGCGTCGCGGGCAGCCGCGGTGAGCAGAGCGGACTTCGCCGCCAGCCGCCTTGCCCTGAGGATGGCGGGCCGATCGGTTTGCCTACCCGGTCCGCGTGCCATCCACTGCGGATCAAGCTCGGTTAGCGTTTCGACGAGCCGCAGGAAGCTGTCGTCGGGCACTTCGGCATCGCCATGTCTCCACGCGTGAATTGTCTTGACCGTTACGCCCAAGCGATTCGCTAGTTCCTCGATGCCAAGGTCTTCCTCACCGGTATTGAGCGCGCGAAGAACGAGCGGACTGACAACGGGGGGCTTCATGCGGGGCAGGGACTATACGCGGCCTGTTTAGCATGCATCCTGCGGCCGGCGGTGCGCCGGCGGATGGCGCGACCGCCGCATTGAAACGGCATTTGCAACTAGGCCATACCGCCGTGGTACATTTGGCCCGCAGGACTCAAGCAGAGAACGTCCGACCCTTCCTACCCGCCTAGCGCGGTCTCCCCAAGCGGCAGTCGATTCCCCTACTTGACCATCGTGCCCGAAGCGAGGCTCGGTTAGCCCCGCACAACCCGCAAAAGGAAAGACATGGCTACAGGTACCGTGAAGTGGTTCAACGACGAGAAGGGCTTCGGCTTCATCACCCCGGATGGCGGCGGCAAGGATCTTTTCGCGCATCACAGCGCGATCCAGGGCGCGGGGCACCGCACGCTGAAGGAAGGGCAGAAGGTCTCCTTCGACGTGACGCAGGGACAGAAGGGCCCGGCGGCGGCGAACATCAAGCCGCTCTAATCAGCGCGACAACCGAAGAGTCATGAAGATCGCGAAGGACGCGGTGGTGTCGCTGCGCGTCGAGATCATTGACGAGGCGGGCAAAGGCCCGCCGGCGCAAGACCTGAACTACCTCCACGGCGGCTACGGCAACCTCTTTCCGAAGGTCGAGGCGGCGCTCGCCGGGCTCGAGCCGGGCGCGAGCACGAGCGTGACGCTCTCGCCCTCGGAGGGATTCGGCGAGCGCGATTCCGCGCTCGTCGTGCGCGAGCGGCGCGAGCGCCTGCCCCGCGATCTGGAGCTCGGCTCGATGCTGCGCACGCGCGCGGCCGAGGACGGCGAGGACCAGCCGGTGTTCCGCGTCACGGAGCTCTCGGACACCGAGGCGACGCTCGACGGCAATCATCCCTTTGCGGGCCACACGGTCGAGCTTCGCTGCGCGGTGCTCGACGTGCGCCCGGCGAGCGATGACGAGAGGCAGCACGGGCACGCGCACGGGCCGGACGGGGGCCACGCGCACTAGCGGCGCCGGCGCTGAAAGCGCTCAGGGCGGCGGACCGCCGCCTTCAGTTTCCCTTCACAATCGCGTGTGAGGTTCTCCGCGGCCGCGCCCCTACAATAGCCGCCCTATGTCTTCCGAGCCCGCGGCGGACGGGCAGAACTCTCTCTCGGTAGTCGGCCTAGCGCTTCGCCGGCCGTACACGTTCATCGTCATGGCGTTGCTGATTCTGCTCGCGACGCCGTTCGTCCTTCGCAATATGGCGATGGACATCTTCCCGGAAATCAACATTCCGGTGATCAGCATCATCTGGAACTACAACGGCCTTCCCGCGCAGGAGATGGGCCAGCGGATCGCCGCCTCGAGCGAGCGCGGCCTCACCACCACGGTGAGCGACATCGAGCACATCGAGTCGACCTCGCTCGTCGGCAGCACCGTCATCAAGGTGTTCTTCCAGCCGACCGCCAACATCCAGACGGCGATCGCGCAGGTCGTGGCGGCGATGCAGCCGCAGGTGCGGCAGCTGCCGCCCGGCATCACGCCGCCGCTCATCATCAAGTACTCGGCCTCGTCGATCCCGGTGATCCAGCTCTCGCTCTCGAGCGCCACTCTGCAGGAGCAGCAGGTGTTCGACGCCGGCGTCAACCAGCTCCGTCCGCAGCTCGTGACGATCCCGGGCGTGGCAATTCCGTTCCCTTATGGCGGAAAGATCCGCGTCATCTCGGTAGACCTCGACATGCAGGAGCTGCAGGCGCGCGGCCTCTCGCCTGCCGACGTGGTGACCGCGATCAACACGCAAAACCTGATCCTGCCCTCGGGCACGGCGAAGATCGGCGACACCGAGTACACCGTGCGCATGAACGCGTCGCCGGACGCGATCCAGGGCCTGAACGAGCTGCCGGTGCGCACCACCAACGGCGCGACGACCACCATCAAGGACGTGGCGCAGGTGCGCGACGGCTACCAGCCGCAGACCAACATCGTGCGTCGCGATGGCGAGCGAGGCGTGCTGATTTCCATTTTGAAAAATAGCGGCGCCTCGACCCTCGACATCGTCGGCAACCTGCGCGCGATGCTGCCGCAGGCAACGCAACTCATCCCGCCGGAGATCAAGGTAGAGGCGCTCTTCGACCAGTCGCTGTTCGTCGAAGCGGCGATCCAGGGCGTGGCGCTCGAGGCGCTGATCGCGGCGCTGCTCACCGCGGCGATGGTGCTGCTCTTTCTGGGCAACTGGAAGTCGACGCTGATCATCGCCATCACCATCCCGCTTTCGATCCTCGCGTCGATTTTGGTTTTGTTTGCGCTCGGCGAGACG
>JBHELS010000123.1:0-4711 GCA_046263015.1 Burkholderiales bacterium
ATGGTGCGGACCAATGTGCCGTCGGTCTTCGTCTATGGCGGCGCGGCGCTGCCCGGCGAGTGGCGCGGGCGCGAAGTGACGGTGCTCGACACCTACGAAGCGGTGGGCGCGGTGCTCGCCGGACAAATGACGGAGGCCGAGCTCGCCGAGCTTGAGCGCGTCTGTCTACCGACCCTCGGCTCCTGTCCCGGGCAATTCACCGCCAACACCATGGCGATGGTGGGAGAGACGCTCGGGCTCGCGCTTCCCGGCAGCGCGACATTGCCCGCCGTCGCCTCGGAGCGCAAGGCGCTCGCGCGCACGGCAGGCGCGGCGGTCATGCAAATCCTCGAACGCGGCGCGCCGCTGCCGCGCGAGCTTGTCACGCGCAAAAGCCTGGAGAACGCCTGCGCCGCCGTCGCCGCGACCGGCGGCTCGACCAACGCCGCCCTGCATATTCCCGCGATCGCCCACGAGGCCGGCATCCGCTTCACGCTCGAGGATTTCGCGCGCGTCGCGAAGCGCACGCCGCTCATCGCCGATCTCAAGCCGGGCGGCCGGTTCCTCGCCAAGGATCTGCACGCCGCGGGCGGGGTGTATGCGGTCCTGAAGGCGCTGCTCGAGCGCGGCGCGCTCCACGGCGAGTGCCTCACGCTCGCCGGCCAAACGCTGGAAGCCGCGCTCGCCAAGCACGCGGGCGCCGACGGCCAAGTGGTGCGCCGCGAGCCGATCATGAAGACGGGCGGTCTCGTGGTGCTGAAGGGCAACCTCGCGCCCGAAGGCGCGCTTATCAAGGTGGCCGGGTTGAAGGCACTTACGTTCGAAGGACGCGCGCGCGTCTTCGACTCCGAAGAGGCGTGCGCCGATGTGGTCAAGCGCCGCGCCTACAAGGAAGGCGAGGTGCTCGTCATTCGCTACGAAGGGCCGAAGGGCGGCCCCGGGATGCGCGAGATGCTCGGCGTCACGGCGCTCATCTACGGGCAGGGAATGGGCGAGAAGGTGGCGCTCCTCACCGACGGCCGCTTCTCGGGTGCGACGCGCGGCATGATGGTGGGCTATGTGTCGCCGGAGGCCGGGGCAGGCGGGCCGATCGCGCTCGTCAAAAACGGCGATCGCATTCGGATCGACGCCGCGCGCGGCGTGCTGGAGCTTTTGGTTCCCGCCCGGGAGCTGAAGCGCCGCAAGGTGAGGGCGCCCAAGCGCTCGCTCGACGGCGTGCTCGCGAAATACGCCGCGCTTGTCGGCTCGGCGTACCGCGGCGCGGTTACGCGTCCGCCCGCCTGAGCCAGTAAGCGAAGGTCGCGCGCACGATCGAGGGCTGCAGCAGGAAGGCGCGCGCCTCCTCGGCGAGCTCGCGCTTCACTTCCTCATAGCCGCCCGCGGCCATGGCCCTGAGCTGCATGCGCGCCGCGCGCTCGAAGAAAACGGCGAGATAGGTCGCTTCCTCGACACTCGCGCCGGCGGTGAGCAAGCCGTGGTTCGCGAGGAGGATGCATTTCTCGCTACCGAGCGCGGCGCTGATGATGCGGCCTTCGTCGTCGGCGACCGGAACGCCGGGCCACTCGGCGAGGTGCGCGCAGCCATGGAGCATCGCGCTATCCATGTGCAGGGTACGAAGCGGCTTGCCGGTGGCGGCGAGGGCGGACGCATAAGGCGCGTGCGTGTGGACGATTGCGCGCACATCGGCACGCTTGCGGTAGATCCAGGCGTGGAAGCGAACGCCCGGATTAGGGCGGCCGCCGCTCAAAGGTTGCAGGTCATCGTCGACGAGCACCATCCGCTCGCGCGTCGCCTCCTCGAAGCCGAAGCCGAACTGCAGCGTCCAGTAGGTGCCCGATTTCTCGTCGCGCGCCGTGACCTGTCCGGCGAGGCCGGATTCATGGCCCTCGCGCGCGAGGATGCGGCAGGCGCCGGCGAGCGCATCGCGCGCAGGCAGATCGGCGTCCGGAAAATCAGCCGCCATTTCGCGGTTCACGCGTTCGACGAAGTCCTGTTTCATTTCATGAAGCTCGGCAAGAGCGTCGAGATGATCGGGAAGGCGACCAGGATGGCAAGGCGCACGCAATCGACGACGACGAAGGGCATGACGCCGCGAAAGATGGTGCGCGTCGGCACCTGAGGTAGCAGGGTATTCAGGACGAAGAGGTTCATCCCCACGGGCGGGCTGATGAGGCCGATCTCGACCACGACCACGATGAGAATGCCGAACCACACCGGATCGAGGCCCAGGTGCACGATGAGCGGAAAGAAAAGCGGCACGGTGAGAAGGATCATCGAGAGCTCTTCCATCGCCGTCCCGAGCACGACGTAGATGACCATGATCGCGGCCACCACCATGAGCGGATGCAGGTCGAAGCGCGAGACGAGCGTCGTCAGGTCCGCCGGCATCGACGTGATGTTCACGAACTCCGCGAACATGAGCGCGCCGATCAGGATGAGAAAGAGCATCGAGGTGGTGCGCGCGCTTTCGAGGAGCGCCGCGTAGAGCTCGCGCCAGCCGAGCGCACGGCGCGCGAGCGCAAACACCATGGCGCCGAAAGCGCCGACCCCGGCGCCTTCGACGGCGGTGAAGACGCCGCCGTAGATGCCGCCCATGACGAGGACGAAAAGCGCGATGACGCTGGACACTCCCTTGTAGACGAGCGACATGACGAAGACCGCCAGGGCGGCGATCACGGCGGCGTCATCGCTCGCGAGCCAGCCGAACCGCACGGCGAGCCAGATGAGGAGGCCGACCAACGCGAACCATTGCAGGCCGGCGACGGCGGCCCAGCGCTCACGCCAGCTCGTGCGCTCGCCGCGCGGGCCCGCCTTCGGGTCGCGCCAGGTGACGTACTGAACGGCCAAGCAGAGGAGCACCGTAGCGAGAATGCCCGGGAGCACACCGGCGGCGAAGAGCTTGCCGATGTTGGTCTCGGTCATGATGCCGTAGATCACCATGATGGTGGACGGCGGAATGAGGATGCCGAGGGTGCCGCCGGCGGCGATGGAGCCGGTCGAAAGATAGTCGGCGTAGCCGAAGCGCTTCATCGAGGGATAGGCGACCTTCGCGAAGGTCGCCGCGGTGGCGATCGATGAGCCGCAGATCGCGCCGAAGCCCGCGCAGCCGACAATCGTCGCCATGGCAAGGCCGCCGCGCAGGTGGCCGATGAAAGCGTAAGCCGCGCGAAAGAGCTCCTGCGACATGCCGGCGCGCGTCACGAAATTGCCCATCAGGATGAAAAGCGGCACGACCGAGAGCGTGTAGTTGCGTCCGGTCTCGAATACCTTGGTCTGCGCCATCGCGAGCGCGCCCGACCAGCTCCAGTCGCGCATGTAGGCGTAGCCGACGACGCCGACGAGCGCCATGGCGACCGCGATCGGAATGCGCAAGAAGGCAAGCAGCATCATCGCGGCGAGGCCGACGAGCGCTTCGGTCATCGGCTCAGGTGGTCGCCTGCGAAGCGCGCCGGGTGCCCGGCACGAAGACCTTGAAGACGTGCACGATCGCGGTGAGCGCGATCATCGCCACCATGAAGTACACGAACGGCCCGACGACGATACGCAGGACATCGGTCGTATCGCCGTAGCCGGAGATGCGGCCCGCCTTGATCCACATCTGCCAGGCGAGGAAAAAGAACATCGCGGCGACGAGCGCGTGCACGAGCCGCTGGAGAGCGAGGAGCGCGCGTGCCGGCAGCATGCGATCGATGAAGTCCATGGTCACGTGCTCATCGCCGTGCGAGACGAGCGGCAGGCCGGCGAATATCAATACGAGAAGCGTCAGCTCCGTCATTTCGAAGCCGCCGCGGATCGGGCTATTGAAGAGGTAGCGCGCCACCACGTCGACGAACGTGAGGCACATCATGGCGAAGAGAAGCGCGGAGGCGGCGATGCCGAGAACCGCATCGGCCCGCCGCTCCCAGCGGCGCTCGGGCTCGGACACGCGCGGAGTCTAGCCGCTTTGCGGGGTCCCTTGCTTAGCGAGCTCTGTCGCCCCCCGCGTCGACGATTGCTACTTGCGCTCGGCGGTGACCTTCTTGATCTCCGAGCGGAACTCCTCCAGCACGGCGCGCGCGTCGAACTTGTATTTGTCGGCGGCCTTCTTGATCCAGTCATCGATGATCGGCTGCGAGCGCTTGTGTACCTCCGCAACGAAGGCGGGGTCGGCTTGCACGATCTTTACGTTGGCCTTCTTCAGGGCCTCGATGCCCTTCTGGTCGGCCGCATCCCAGGACTGGCCGTTCGAGCGCGCCGCGTTCTCATAGGAGTATTTGTCGATGATCGCCTGATCCTGCTTCGAGAGCTTCTTCCACTTATCCTCGTTCATGAAGAACCCGAACGCCGAGCTGTACATGCCGCCGGGGAAGACGGTCGCCTGCTGCAGCACCGTGTCGAGCTTGAACGACGCGATTGACTCGAATGGAAAGAAAACGCCGTCGGCGACGCCGGAATTGAGGAGCTCATAGGATTCCGGCGCCGGCTTCACGAAGGCCGAGGCGCCGATCGCGTTTGCCACCGCTTCGGCGATGCCGCCGCCCGTTCGGAATTTCAGCCCTTTCACGTCGTTGATGCCGTTCACCGCTCGTTTGGTGAACATCTGGCCCGGACCATGCGTCCACACGGCCATGAGATGCACGCCCTTGTACTCGCCGTACTTCTGGAAATACTTCCAGTGAATGCGCGAAAAAGCGACCGAGTTCACCTCCGCGGTGTCGGCCATGCCGGGAAGCTCTGCCATGAGCGGCAGCAG
>JBHELS010000124.1:0-2985 GCA_046263015.1 Burkholderiales bacterium
CGCGACTCGTACGCCGGGCTGAACCATTCGCCGTTCGCCTTTCCGGCGAGGAGCGAGACGACCAGCATGTCGAGCACGAACTGCTGGTACCAGAGCGCCTGCTCGCGGTTCACGCCGTCGGGCGCGTTCTGCGCGAGCGCCTCGCGCTCGATGATTTCCTTCGCCGCTTTGCCCCAGGCGCGCATCTCCGGCCAGTGCGGCCAGGTGAGCGAGGCAATGAAGACGCCGGTCGCCTCACCGAGGAGATGATTGTTCGCCGACGAGTGCGCGGAGAACCAGTGGCGCACGAAGTGCGCGTGCTCGTACACCGAGTGCAGCCATCGACTTTGAAAGTCGCGATCGGCGATCGGCTGCACGAGCTGCCAGGCGATCGCCCAATTGACGAGACGAATGCCCGCCTCGAGCGCGCTCGACCAGTTCGGGCCGCGGCCGAACGGGCAGGCGACGAACCAGCTCTCGAGCTGCGCGGCGAGCGCGTCGTAGTACTCGCGCTTGCCCGAAAGGGCATACGCCTGCGCGAGGGTGACGAGGTGCAGGTGCCGGTTCGGCTCCCAGAGGTACTTGATGTCCCCGACGAGGTCGGCGTCGCGGTAGTCGAGGAGCTTGCCGAATTCGAGCGGCGCCTCGATGCCGGTCTTCGGATCGCGGTTCCAGCGCGGCGGCGAGCCGAGATCGCAATCGACGAGCGAGAAGAGGTCGAGGCGACCCTCGGCAATGCGATCGGCCGCGGCGAGATAGGGGGAGGGCTCGACACCGGCATGGCGATGGATCCAGGGCGCGCCGGCGACGGAGAGATCGGGCGGCGCGAGCGCCGGCACACGCACGAGACCCGCGTGCTCGGCGCGCGCCTGCATGAGACGCAACGCCCGATGCGCCACTTCCACCGGCGTCATGCAGCGCAGGCGGTTCAGCCGCCAGCGCAACGTCCGCTTCAGCTTAGGCGGTACGTCCGGTGCCAGATTTCGAGGTTCAGTAGCGTCCACAGTGTCTGTTCGTGGTTTCTCTTGGTCGCGAGATGCTCGTCGATCATTCGCTCGAGCACTTGGCCGTCGTAGTAGGCGCGCGTGCGGCAGCCCGGGCCGCGCAGATGATCGACCACGAATTCGGAGAGCTCGCCGCGCATCAGGTCGCCGAGCGGGATGCGAAACCCGGCCTTGCGCGGCTGCACGCCGTTCAGCAGCTGCTCGTCGGCCTTGCGCAGAATCCATTTGGTCGAAAGGCCCCGGACGCGCGCCGCGTCCGGGAGCGACGACACGTACTGTGCGAGGCGGTGGTCGAGAAAGGGTGCGCGCACTTCGAGCGCCACCGTGGCGCTCATCCGCTCGGCGCGCTCGATCACGTTGTCCGCGAGCGAGCCGGTCTGCTCGTAGTAGAGGATGCGCCGCAGCGCGCTGCCGCCGCCTTCGGCCTGCGCCCGGTCGGTTGGGCTCGCAACCGGAATGACGTACAGGCCGTTGACGCGCCGAGGACTCGGCGCGAAGGCGCGCAGCACCGTATGGCGGCGGTAGCCCCCGAGGATCTCGTCGCCACCGTCGCCCGAGAGCGCGACCTTCACCTTGCGCGCCGCCTCGCGCGCGAGAAGGTGCAGCGCGACGTCGGCGGGCCGGCAAAACGGCGCATCGCGCCGCGCCACCAGGCTCGGCAGATGCGCGAGCACATCGCGCCGCTCGAGCACGATCTCCTGGTGCGCGGTGCCCAGGTGCTGAGCGAGGCGTGCCGCGGCGGGGAGCTCGCTTTCCTTATCGTCGGCGAAGCCGGCCGAAAAGGTGGCGACCGATTCGCGGTGGCGCTTCATGAGCGCGACGATCGCCGCGGAGTCATAGCCGCCCGAGAGAAAGGCGCCGACCGGGCGGCCCGCCTCGAGGTGCAGGCGCACCGCCTCGTCGAGGCGCGCGATAAAACCTTCGACAGGCTGGCTCTCTCGCGGCACGATGCCCGCCGCCTCGCCGTCGGGGGGCGACCAGTAGCGCGTCTCGCGCAGGTTGCCGCGCTGCCAGAGCGCGTACGTTCCGGGCACGAGCTTGCGAACGCCGGAGAGGAGCGTGCGCGGTCCGCTCACATACCCCTGTCGCAGGTAGTCGCCGACCGCTTGGAGATCGACCTCGGGCTTGATGCCCGGGACGCGCACCAGCGCCTTTATTTCGGACGCGAAGAAAAGCACGCCGGCGGCCTGCCCGAGATAGAGCGGCTTCTCGCCGAAGCGGTCGCGCGCGAGCATCAGGCGCTCTTTGCGCGCGTCCCAGAGCGCGAACGCAAAAGCGCCGCGCAGGTGCTTCACGAGCTCCTTGTCCCAGTGCTGGTAGGCGCGCACGAGGAGCTCGGCATCGCTCTTCAGCTTGAAGAGGTAGCCGCGCTTGGCGAGCTCGGCGCGAAGCTCGGCCGCGTTCACGATCGGTCCGTCGAGCGCAGCCGAGATACCGAGCTCGGCATCGGAAATCGCCGCCGCCATCACGACCGAGCGGCGCGGATGGCGGTCGATCAGTGCGCACGGCGTCTCGCCCTCGGCGTTGCGATGCGCGAGCGGCTCGACCATGGCGGCGAGCGCGCGCGGATCGACCGGCTGAGCGCCGGGCGCGCAAGTAGCGGCCCAGCCGGCTAGGCCGCACATGCGAGTCGCTCCTCGTGCAGCATGGGGCTGCGGTACTGCCGGTGCCAGATCTCGAGCGTGAGCAGCGTCCAGAGGAGCTTGTCGTGCATCTGCACGCCGTTCGTCTGCTCCTCGAGCAGGCCGTCGAGCACCGAGGTGTTGTAGTAGCCGCGCGTGAGCGAATCGGCCGAGCGCAGGTGATCGTAGAGGTAGTCGCGCATTCCGCGGGCGAACCACTGGTCGACCGGCGCGCGAAACCCGACTTTCTTCCTCTGACGGATCGAGCGCGGCAGGATCGAGCGCGCCGCCTGGCGAAGGACGCGCTTGCGCCTGAGCTCGTCGACACGCCAGTGGTCGGGGAGCGTGGAGACGAACTCCACCAGCTTGTGATCGAGGAA
>JBHELS010000125.1:0-3644 GCA_046263015.1 Burkholderiales bacterium
GGCAGCACGGGAGTATCGGAGAGCTGGTCGGGCTGGAAGGCGAGATGCGGCACACGATGCTCGGGATCGGCGGTGATGAGGCGCGTCACGTCCACCAAATCGGCGACCACCGCGCTTGCCGTCGGATAGGCGCCGGCGCCCGCGCCGTAGTAAAGCGTGGGGCCGACCGCGTCGCCCTTCACCAGGATCGCGTTCATCACGCCTTCGACATTGGCGATCAGCCGCCGCGAGGGCACGAGCGTCGGATGCACGCGCAGCTCGATCCCTTTCGCCGCGCGCCGCGCGATGCCGAGAAGCTTGATGCGGTAGCCGAGCTCTTCCGCGTAGCCGATGTCCTCACGCGTGAGCCTGGCGATGCCTTCGGTATACACCTTCTTGAACTGCATCGGGATGCCGAAAGCGAGCGCCGAGAGAATGGTGAGCTTGTGCGCGGCGTCGACGCCTTCGATGTCGAAGGTCGGATCCGATTCGGCGTAGCCGCGCTTTTGCGCGTCCTCGAGCGCCGCGGCGAAGGTGAGTCCCTTCTCGCGCATCTCCGAGAGGATGAAGTTCGAGGTGCCGTTGATGATGCCGGCGATCCATTCGATGCGGTTCGCGCTGAGTCCTTCGCGCAGCGCCTTGATGATCGGCACGCCGCCCGCCACCGCCGCTTCGAAGGCGACCATGACGCCTTTCTTCTGCGCGGCGGCGAAGATTTCGTTGCCGTGGATCGCGAGGAGCGCCTTGTTCGCGGTAACGACATGCTTGCCGTTCGCGATCGCCTCGAGCTGCAGATCCTTGGCGATGGTCGTGCCGCCGATCAGCTCCACCACGATGTCGATGTCGGGGGAGCGTACCACCTCGAACGCATCGCCGTGGATCCGAGCGCGGTCACCGACTTTGCGCCGCGCGAGCTCGTTCGCGCGCTCGGCGACCTGGGTGATCTCGATCCGGCGGCCGGCGCGCCGCTGGATCTCGTCCGCATTCCGATTCAGCACTTCCCAGGTGCCGCCGCCGACCGTGCCGATGCCGAGCAGGCCGACGCGAATCGGCTTCATGCCGGCGCGGGCGTCTTTGCCGCGGCGCCGATCAGCCCGTCCTTTCGGAACATGTCGCGGATGCCGCGCGCTGCCTGGCGCAGGCGCATCTCGTTCTCGATGAGCGCGATGCGCACGTGATCGTCGCCATAGTCGCCAAAGCCGATTCCGGGCGCCACCGCGATCTTCGCCTGGGTCAGCAGGCGCTTGGTGAACTCGATCGAGCCGAGCTTGCTGTAGAACTCCGGAATCTTCGCCCAGATGTACATCGAGGCCTTGGGCTTCTCCACCATCCAGCCGATATCGTGCAGCGCCTTGACCATGACATTTCGGCGCTTCTCATAGGTTTTGCGGATTTCGGCGACCGAGTCCTGCGCACCCTCGAGCGCGACGATCGACGCGACCTGCACGGGCGTGAAGCTGCCGTAGTCGTGGTAGCTCTTGATGCGCGCGAGCGCGTGCACGAGCTCCTTGTTGCCGACCATGAAGCCGATGCGCCAGCCCGCCATGTTGTAGCTCTTCGACATGGTGAAGAACTCGACCGCGATGTCGCGCGCGCCGGGCACCTGCATGATCGAAGGCGCCCTGTAACCGTCGAACACGATGTCGGCGTACGCGAGATCGTGTACGACGAGGATGTCGTGCTCCTTCGCGATCGCGATCACGCGCTCGAAGAACGCGAGGTCGACGCATTGCGCGGTCGGATTGGACGGAAAGCCGATCACCAGCATCTTCGGCTTCGGCGTCAATTCGCGAATCGCGCGGCTGAGCTCGGCGAAGAAATCGACGCCCGGGGTCATACGCACCGATCGAATGTCGGCGCCGGCGATGATCGCGCCGTAAATGTGTATCGGGTACGAAGGGTTGGGAACGAGCACCGTGTCGCCGCGCTCGAGGCAGGCGAGCATCAGATGCGCAAGCCCTTCCTTCGAGCCGATGGTGACGATCGCCTCCGACTCCGGATCGAGCTCCACCTCGTAGCGGCGCTTGTACCACTCGCAGATCGCTTTCCTCAGACGCGGGATGCCTTTCGAGACCGAATAGCCATGCGTGTCCTGACGCGCGGCGGCCTCGCAGAGCTTCTCGACAATGTGCTTCGGCGTCGGCCCGTCGGGGTTGCCCATCGAGAGATCGATGACGTCCTCGCCGGCCCGGCGCGCCGCCATCTTCAACTCGTTGGTGATGTTGAAGACGTACGGCGGAAGCCGCTTAATCCTTGAAAATTCACGCATTGCTAAAATTGTAGCGTGAAACTTCACGCCTCCACTCCGAGCGGCGCCAACACCATCACCGGCTATGGCGATGATTACGTGTCGATAAACGGCGCGCGCCGCGAGAGCAACGTCATCGTCACGCCGAGCGAAGTGCGCGCGTGGAGCGCGCGCGACTTCGCGCATCTCACGGTCGAAAATTTCTCCGAGCTCGCGCGACTCGGCGTCGAGATCGTGCTCCTCGGCACCGGGGCGCGTCAGCGCTTTCCGCATCGGCGGCTCACGAAGCCGCTTGGCGAAGCGAAAATCGGCCTCGAGGTAATGGACTCGAAGGCGGCCTGCCGCACCTACAACATCCTCGTCGCTGAAGAGCGCCGCGTCGCGCTCGCGCTCCTTTTCGAGTGACCACGCGCGCGGCGGGCCTGTGGGCCCTCGTCGCGATCCTGTGGTTCGGCACGCTAGGGATACGGCCGCTCTACAAGGCGGACGAAAGCCGCTACGGCGAGATTTCGCGAGAGATGGTGGCGAGCGGCGACTGGCTCACGCCGCGCCTGAACGGCTTCAAGTACTTCGAGAAGCCTCCGCTGCAATACTGGGCGACTGCCTTTTTCTTCAAGTTCTTTGGCGAGCGCGACTGGGTCGCGCGTCTCTGGACCGCGCTCCTCGGCTTCGCCGGCATGGCGCTCACGTTTTATGCCGCCAACCGGCTTTTCGGCCCGCCCACCGGCGCGTATGCCGCCGCCATCCTCGCCGGCAGTCCGCTCTACGTCGTACTCGCGCAGGTGAACACGCTCGATATGGGCGTCACGTTTTTTCTATCGGCGGCGATCTTCGCGCTCGCGCTCCGGCGCCCGTTGTGGTTCTGGGCGGCGTGCGCGCTCGCGGTGCTGAGCAAAGGCCTGATCGGCATCGTGCTGCCGCTCGGCGCAGTCGCGCTTTACATGCTGCTCAGGCGCGACTGGGGCGTCGTTCGCCGCTTGCGGCCCATTGCCGGCATCGTGCTTTTTCTCGCCCTCGCCGCCCCCTGGTTCATCGCGGTGTCGGCGGCGAATCCCGAGTTCGCGCATTTCTTTTTCGTGCAGGAGCATTTCCAGCGCTTCACGACGCAAATGCACGAGCGCGTGCATCCGTGGTGGTATTTCATTCCGGTGCTCGCGGCGGGCATGGCGCCGTGGCTCCTGCCGCTCGGCGCGGCGGCGCGGCGCGCATTGCGCGAGCGTCGCGAGGCGGAAGTTTTGTTTTGGTGCTGGGCGCTCGTCGTGTTCGTGTTCTTCTCGGCCTCCGGGTCGAAGCTGGCGCCGTACATCCTGCCCATCTTTCCGGCGCTCGCCGTGCTCGCCGCGCGTGCGGTAACCGCGCGCCTCCTGGGCGCGCAAGCGCTCCTGCTCTTTCTCGGCGCGCTCGCCGCGGCGCTCGC
>JBHELS010000126.1:0-3493 GCA_046263015.1 Burkholderiales bacterium
GCGTCGCACGCGGAGCAGCTCGCGCGCTCGGTGGCCGGGCCGGTCGAACTGATGGTGGTCGAGGACGGCGGCCACAACGCCAACAACCGGCCTTATCGCTACAGGAGCCGCACGGCGGACTGGCTCGCCGCGCAGTTCGGATTACCAAAACTATAGGAGGATTGCAGATGAAACTAGTGACCGGCCTTCTTGCTCTCGCGCTCGCCGCGAGCGTACAGGCGCAGCAGTACCCCACCAAGCGCGTCGCCTTCGTCTCGGGCGTGACGCCCGGCAGCGCTTCCGACACCATGGCGCGGATCCTCGCCGAGAAGCTGCAGCAGAAATGGGGCCAGACCGTGATCGTCGAGAACCGGCTCGGGGCGGGCGGCCTCGTCGGCGCGAAGTATGTCGCGCAGTCCGAGCCCGACGGCCATCTCATCATGATGTACGCGTCGGCCTTCACCGTATCGCCGCTTCTACAGCCCGACGTCATGAAGACGAGCGAGCTGCAGCCAGTGGCAACCGTGGCCACCATCCCCACCGTGCTGGTCGCGCAGCCGGAGAAGTACAAGACCATCAAGGATTTTGTCGGCGCGGCGAAAGCGAATCCTGGGAAGCTCGTTTGTGCCGACGCGGGCATCGGCAGCGCGACGCACATGGCATTCGAGCGGTTCCGCTTCGCCGCCGGCATCCCGGAGGTAATCAACGTGCATACCAAGGGCGTGGGTGAGGCGCTCACCGAGGTGGTGAGCGGCCGCGCGGACTGCTACTTCGCCCTCGTCTTCCAGGCGAAGAAGATCGTCGACGCGGGCAAGCTCATCGCGCTCGCCACGAGCTCGCCCAAGCGGAGCGCGCTCATGCCGAACGTCCCGACGCTGGAAGAGCAGGGCTTCCAGAACGCCTCCTACAACTTCTGGGTCGGCGCGCTCGTCGCAGCGAAGACGCCGCGCGAGATCGTCACCAAGCTGCACGACGACATCACGGCGCTCGTCGAATCCCCGGAGGTGAGCGAGCAGATCAAGAAGCTCGGCTGCGACCCTCTGCCCATGTCGGTGAAAGAGTTCGAGGACATGATCGCGAAGGAAATCCGCGAGAACGGCGAGCTCATCAAGAAGGCCGGCATCAAGGCGAATTGAGCTGCTTTTTCGGGCCGACCCCCTGATCAGGGGGTCGTGAGCCGCAGGCGAACGGGGGGTTTTTGCGGTGAGAGATCGGGCTCCGTCCCTGATTTCGAGAGTTGCGCTCGCGGCATTGCCGTTCGCCGTGCTCGCGCTCGCCTGGGAGCTCGTGGCACGCGCGGGCGCCTTTCCGCCGCGGCTCTTTCCGACGATTGAGGAGATCGCGGTGAGCTTCGCGCGGCTCACCGCCTCGGGCATTCTTCTGCATCACGCAGGCGAGACGCTGGCGCGCCTCGTTGCGGGCTTCGGCATCGCCGCGGCTGCGGGCGCGCTCGTCGGCATCGCCATGGGGCGTTCACGCCGCGCCGAGGACCTGCTCTTGCCGCTCGTGAGCATCGGCGCGCCGATTCCCGGTCTCGCCTACGCGCCGCTCTTCCTGCTTTGGTTCGGCCTCGGTAACACGGGGTCCATCGTGCTGGTCGCGTTCGTCTCCGCCTTTCCGGTCGCGCTTAACACCTGGACGGGCGTCAAAGCGGTGAAGGAAATCTGGATCCGGGCGGCGCAGACCATGGGCGCGGACGAGCGCCGGCTCTTTCGCCACGTGATCCTGCCGGGCGCGCTGCCCTACATCCTCAGCGGCTGGCGGCTCGGGCTCGCGCAGGCCTGGCGCATCCTGGTCGGCGTCGAGATGCTCGCGGCGGTGCAGTGGGGACTCGGCTGGCTCATCTTCGGCTCGCGCGAGTTCCTTAACACCGACGTGATGCTTGCCGGCATTGTCGCGATCGGCGCCATCGGCCTCACGCTCGAGAAGCTCGTCTTCCAGCCGCTCGAGCGCTACACGGTGGTGCGCTGGGGAATGATGGCGTCGTGAGAGCGCTCGTCTCCGTCGTACTGTTCGCCGCCGTCTACGAGGCGATCGCGCGCAGCGGCTCTTTCGCGCCCGCGCTCGTGCCGACACTGCCGGTAATCGCGGCGCGCCTCGCGAGCATGCTCGCCGACGGCAGCATGGCCAACCACGCGGCGAATACGCTCTACCGGGTTTTCGCCGGCCTCGCGCTCGCTGCGGTGTTCGGCCTCGTGCTCGGCTTTCTCATGGCGCGTCACCGGCCGGTGGAGCGCTTTTTCCTTCCCCTCGTGTCGGCATTCATGCCGATCCCGTCGCTCGCGTGGGCGCCGGTGTTCATTCTCTGGTTCGGCCTCGGCAACGTCGCCACCATCCTTATCGTCTTCTACGCCGCGAGCTTCCCGATGCTGCTCAACACCTGGACGGGCGCCCGGGCGGTGAATCCGCTCTGGCTGCGCGCCGCCGGCTCGATGGGCGCGAACGGGCCTTCGCTTTTTTGGAAGGTGGTCGTGCCCGGTGCATCCCCATTCATCATCACCGGCCTTCGCCTTGCCTTCCAGCGCGCCTGGATCGCGGTGGTCGGCGCGGAGATGCTGGCGGCGTCCGCCTTCGGCCTGGGCTGGGTGATCTTCGACGCCAAGGAATTCCTGAACGCGGACATCATGCTCGCCTCGCTCGTGATGATCGGCGCGATCGGCTTCGTGTTCGAGCGCCTGGTCTTCGGCATCCTCGAGAAGACGACGGTGCTTCGCTGGGGCATGGTGCGCACGGCGCGCGCATGATCGAGCTGCGCAACGTCACGCTCGACTACGAAACGCCGCAGGGCAAAGTGCGCGCGGTCGACAACGCGAGCTTCGGCGCCAAGCCCTCGGAGTTCGTCTGCCTGGTCGGCCCGTCGGGCTGCGGCAAAACCACGCTGCTAAACATGATCGCGGGCTTCTTTCCGCCCTCGCAGGGCGAGATCCGTATCAACGGCGCCGCGGTGAGCGGGCAGGGACTCGATCGCGGCATCGTCTTCCAGGACTTCGCGCAGCTCTTCCCGTGGCGCACTGCGCTTGGCAACGTCGCGTTCGGACTGGAGATGAAGGGCGTCGCGAAAGACGAGCGCGAGCGGGTCGCGCGCGAGCAGCTCAGCCTGGTCAAGCTGGAAAAGTTCGCCGATTCCTATCCGCATCATCTTTCAGGCGGCATGCAGCAGCGCGTCGCCATTGCCCGAGCCCTCGCCTACAACCCGCGCGTGTTGCTGATGGATGAGCCCTTCGCCGCGCTGGATGCGCTAACCCGCGACGAGATGCAGCGCCTGCTCGCCGAGGTGTGGCGCGCGACGAAGAAGACCGTCATCTATGTGACGCACAACGTCGCTGAGGCCGTCTACCTCGCCGACCGCGTCATTGTCATGACGCCGCATCCCGGGCGCATCAAGGCGGAGGTGCCGATCCGCCTCGCGCGGCCGCGTGATCCGCTCAGCGTAGAATTTCTCGAGCACCAGAGAGAGCTGCTCAGGCATCTCACCCAAAAGGAGGAGGCAAGGTGAAACGACGCGAATTCGTGC
>JBHELS010000127.1:0-7400 GCA_046263015.1 Burkholderiales bacterium
TACGTGCTGCCGCCGAAGACGCCCGCCGACATCGTCAAGGCCTACCGCGAAGCCTTTGCCGCCACGATCAAAGACCCGGCGCTGATCGCGGAAGCGACCAAGGCCAAGTTCGACCTCGAGTACACCTCGGGCGACGAAGCGCTCAAGGTGATGAAGGAAGTGCTGTCGCAGCCGAAGGACATCGTCGACGAGTTCTCGAAGTACATAAAGTTCGGCGAATGAGCCGCGCCCTGGTTTGCCGCCCCCCTGTTAAGGGGGGAAGCGAGCCGAAGGCGAGCGGGGGGTTGAATTTAGGACTCCGCGTCCAACGCTTGCGCAATTCGCTCACAAACAGCCTCGAACTGCTGCATCACCTCGAGATTCGTAAAGCGAATGACCCGCAAGCCCAAGTCAGCGAGGCTCTTCGTTCTAGCCGCGTCGTAGCGCTCACTGCTGGCGTTGAAATGACTGTCACCGTCGATCTCGATAACGAGTCGACGAGACGAACAATAGAAATCGGCGATGTACGAGCCGAGCGGCTTTTGCCGCGTGAACTTGTGCGGCAGATAACGAAGGAAATCGAACCAGAGCTTGCGTTCGGCCGGAGTAGCGTCGCGCCGCAACGTCCGCGACGGATTCTTCAATCGCAGCCGGTATGGAACGATGCCGCGGGCGCGCATCGGGCTATTAACGCGCGAGCGGCGTGCTCGTTCACAGAACAACCCCCCCGCTCGCCTTCGGCTCGCGCCCCCCTTGACAGGGGGGCGACAAAACAGTGATCGACGCGTTCGTCCAGGGGCTGCTGCTTGTTCTGCAGTGGAAGGCGTTCGCGTTCATGCTGCTTGGCATCGGCGTCGGCTTCTGGGTCGGGTTGCTGCCGGGACTGGGCGGCGCGACCACGCTCGCGCTGATGCTGCCCTTCGTTTACAACATGGAGCCGGTGGAGGCGTTCGCTTTCCTCCTCGGCATGCACTCCGTGGTCGCCACCACCGGCGATGTGACGTCGATCCTCTTCGGGGTGCCGGGTGAGGCGACCACCGCGGCGATCATTCTCGACGGCCATGCCATGGCGAAGAAGGGCGAGGCGGGACGCGCGCTCGGCGCGGCGCTCGCCTCCTCGCTCGTCGGCGCGCTGATCGGCGCCGCCGCGCTCGCGGTGGCGATTCCGGTGGTGCGGCCGCTCGTCCTGACCTTCGGCTCGCCCGAGCTCTTCATGCTGGCGATCGTCGGCCTCGCGTTCATCGCCTCGCTCTCGGCGCAGGGTGCGCGCGGCATGCTGCGCGGCTTCCTCGCGGGCGGGCTCGGCCTTTTCCTCGCGATGATCGGCCAGGATCCGCAGGCGGGCATCGCGCGCTTCACGCTCGATTCGCTCTATCTCTGGCAAGGGCTCGATCTCGTGCCGGTGCTGGTCGGTCTCTTCGCTATCCCGGAGATCCTCGATCTCGTGGTGCGCGGCACCTCGATCGCCGGCAACGTGCCGGGCGGACGCATCAGCCACGGCGCGCTTGCCGGCGTGAAGGACGTCTTTCGGCACTGGTGGCTGACGATCCGCTGCGCGCTCATCGGCACCTTCGTCGGCATCACGCCGGGGCTCGGCGGCGCGGTGGCGCAATGGATGGCCTACGGTCACGCGACGCAAAGCGCCCGTACGCCGGAGGAGCGCAAGGGCTTTGGCGAAGGCGACGTGCGCGGCGTGCTCGGGCCCGGCGCGGCGTGCAACTCGAAAGAAGGCGGCGCGCTCATTCCGACGATCGCCTTCGGCGTGCCCGGCAGCACCTCGATGGCAATCCTGCTCGGCGGCTTCTTTCTCCTCGGCCTCGTGCCGGGACCCGAGATGCTGACGAAGCATCTGGCGGTGACGTTCTCGCTCGTCTGGACGATCGTGCTCGCGAACATCATCACGGTCGCGATCTGCTTTCTCCTCCTCAACCGTCTCGCCGCGCTCACCGCGGCCCCCGGTCACCTGCTCGTCCCGGTGATCCTGGTGCTCGTCTTCATCGGCAGCTATACGGCCAATTCGAGCTACGCCGACATCCTGGTGACGATCGTCTTCGGTGCCGTCGGCTATTTCATGGTGCTCGCCGGCTGGCCGCGCGCGCCTCTCGTGCTCGGCCTGGTGCTCGGCAAGATCGCCGAGAACTATCTCTACATCTCGGTCGCCCGCTACGAGGCGGCGTGGCTCGCGCGACCCGTGGTGCTCGCGCTGCTCGCCATCGCCATCGGCGTCATCTGCTATCCCGCGTACCAGACCTGGCGCGCGCGCTCACGCCGGAGCGCACGTGCATAGCCGCGCGGCGCTCGCGCTCGCCATCGCCATCATGCTGCTCGCCGGCTGGGGCACGATCACAGCGCTCGAATGGCCGTGGAAGGCGAAGCTCTTCCCGCTCGTCATCGGCATTCCGCTTTTTTGCCTCGCGGCGCTCGAAGCGCTGTGGAGCGCGTTCGGCGCAAGGAGCGAGCGGCAGGCCGCGGCCGACTTCCAGCTCTCGAGCGACCAGCCTCGCGAGGTCGTCATCCGGCGCACGGCGCTCGCCGTGGGTTGGATCCTCGGCTTCTTCCTCCTCATCATGCTGGTCGGCTTTCCGCCCGCGGTGGCACTGCTGGTCTTCACCTACCTGAAGGTCCAGGGGCGTGAAGGCTGGCTCTTCAGCGCCGTCTTCACCGCGATCGTCTGGGCGTGCTTCTACGGTCTTTTCGACCAGCTCCTGCATCTGCCTTTCCCGCCCGGCTGGCTATTCACATGGTTCGCCTAGCAGCGCTCGCGCTCGCACTTTTCTCACTTGCGGCGCAGGCGCAATTCCCGTCGCGACCGATCAAGCTCCTCGTGCCGAACCCGCCGGGCGGCGCGACCGACACGCTCGCGCGCGTGATCGCGCCGCCGCTCGGCGAGGCGCTCGGCGAGCCCGTGGTGGTCGAGAACCGTCCCGGTTCGAACGGCAATCTGGCGATGGATCTCACCGCCAAGGCGCCGCCCGATGGCTATACGCTGATCCTCGCCGCCGATGCGCAGATCGTGATCGGCCCGCACCTTTATCGCGACCTGCGCCTTGACACGCTGAAGGACCTTGCGCCGGTCGCGAGCCTCGTCAACACGCAAATGGTGCTCGCGGTGAATCCGTCGCTGCCGGTGAAGACGCTGCCGGAATTCATCGAATATGCGCGGCGCGCCAACCCGCCGCTCGCCTATGGCTCGATCGGCAACGGCAGCCAGCACCACCTGGTGATGGAGATGCTTAAAGCACGGGCCGGCATCGATCTTCTGCACGTGCCGTTCAAGGGCGGCGGACCGGCGACCACCGCGCTCATCGCCGGCGAGATCGCCGCCGCCTTCGGCGGCAACTCGGTAACCGGCCACGTGCACGCCGGGAGGCTGCGCGCGCTCGCCGTCGCCGGCAAGCAGCGCTCTGCCGCGTTCCCCGATGTGCCGCGGCTCGCCGAGTTTTATCCCGGCTTCGAAGTGACACCCTGGCTCGGCCTCTTCGCGCCGGCGGGCGTGCCCGCCGCGGCGATGGCTAAGCTGCGCGAAACGACGCACCGCGTGCTCATCGATCCGGCGAGCGCGGAGCGCATCCGCCGCGTCGGCGGGCTCGAGCTCTACATCAGCACGCCCGAGGAATTCGCGGCGCTCGTGCGCGCCGAGTACGCGCGCTACGGCGAGATCGTCAAAGCCGTCGGCGTGAAGATCGACTGACCTCGCCCATGAAGTGGCTGCGCAAGACGCCGGTGCAGACATTTCTGCTGGTACCGCTCGCCGTAATCGCCTGGGAGCTCGCCCTGCATCGCACGCTGCGTGTGCAGCCGTGGTTTGCGCTCCTCATGATGTGGGGTTATCTGCAATACCGCCTTTGCGGGCGCTATCGCGTCCGCCTGGGCGGCGGCGGGCCTGGCCTTTCGGGCGCGCCGCCCGAGCGGCTGGTCGATAGCGGCGCCTACGCCTGGACGCGAAACCCGATGTACCTCGGACACATCCTCTACATGATCGGCGTGGCGGTCACTTTCCAATCGCTCTTCGCCGCCGCGCTCGCGGTGGCGCGCGCCGTGTGGTTTCACTTCCGCGTCCTGCGGGATGAACGCGGGCTCGCGGTGCGCTTCGGCGAGCCGTTCGCCGCCTATAGGGCGCGGGTGAAGCGCTGGCTGCCGGGACTCTTCTAGGCGGCGCGACGCCGCTGGGCGTAACCGCGCAAGACCGGCAACACGAGGGACGCGACGAGAAACGCCCATAACACATTGCCAAGCGGGGAGGAGAAGAGGACGAGCAGACTTCCTTCGGAGAGCCGCAGCGCGCGCACCAGGTACTGCTCGAAGAGCGGCCCGAGGATGATGCCGACGAGCATCGCCGTCACGTGGTAGCCGGTCTTGTGCGCGACGTAGCCAAGTACGCCGAAGAAGAGCGCGAGCCCCATGTCGAAGAGGTACTGCCGCTCGACGAACGCGGCGACGATGGTGATGAGGATGATCATCGGCACGAGGTACTTGGTCTCGATGAGAACGATGCGCGCCATGTAGCGCGCAAGCGGCAGGATGGTGACGAGCATGAAGAGGTAGGCGACGGCCATCGACACGAAGACGCCGTAGGCGAGCTCGGGATGCGTGACGAAGAGTCGCGGCCCCATCACCATGCCGTGGTACTGCAGCACGATCATCATCACCGCGGCGGTCGAGCCGCCCGGCACGCCGAGCGCGAGGGTCGGCACCAGGGTTCCGGAGGTGACGCCGTTATTGGCCGCCTCCGGCGCGATCACGCCTTCCGGGATGCCGGTGCCGTACAGCTCGGGATGCTTGGACCACATGCGCGACTGCTGGTAGGCGACGAAGGCGGCGATGCTCGCGCCCGCCCCCGGCACGATGCCGATGAAAAGGCCGATGAACGAGGTCCAGACGATGTGCCACCATTTCTTCCCGGTCAGCACCAGGCCCTCGATCGTGTCGGCCCACGGCGCGCTCAGCGCCCGCTCGCGCGCGTCGTCCTGCACGATCAGCTTTTCCTCGATCATCACCAGCGCTTCCGAGACGGCAAAGAGGCCGATCAGCGCCGCCACGAGCGGCACGCCGTCGTAGAGCTCGAGAAAACCGAAGGTCGCCCGTGGGCTGTTGTAGACGTGGTCGGTGCCGATGACGCCGATAAGAAGACCGAGGAAGCCCGAGATCAGCCCCTTCAGCATGTCCTTCGCGGCGATCGCGGCGATGAGCGTCAGGCCGAAGAGCATGACGATCACCATCTCGACCGAGCGCAGGTACAGGCCCATGCGCGAGAGCCACGGCAGGAGCGCGAGCGTCGCGAGCGTCGTTATCAGACCGCCGAACACCGACGCGGTGAAGGAAAGCACGATCGCCTGCTGCGCCTGGCCCTTGCGCGCCATGGGATAGCCGTCGAGCGTGGTGGCCGCGGCGCCGCCCGAGCCCGGAATTCGCAGCAGGATCGCCGGCACGCCGCCCGCGAGGTGATTGGCGCAGTAAAGCGCCACCATGAAGGCGAACGCCTGCTCGACCGGCACCGCGAGCGTGAGCGGCAGCAGCATGATGAGCGTGTTCTGCGGGCTGAAGCCCGGCAGGATGCCGACGACGATGCCGAGCGCGATGCCGAGCCAGATCACCCACCAGAGCGCGAACTGCGCGGCGAACTGATCGAGCAGGAACTGCCAGGTCATCGCCGGCTCAGGCGAGAAGCCGCGCGAGCAGCGCTTCGATCGGCCCGCGCGGAAATTCCGTATCCAGGAGGGCGATGAAGAGCGCATAGACGCTCGCCGCCGTGCCAAGCGGCAGCCAGAAAAGCACGGCCCGGCTTCGCACGCCGAGGATCAAGAGCGCGGCGAGCATGCCGAGCCACAGCGCGAGGGTCAGGCCGAGCCACGGCAGGAGCGCAATGAAGGCGGCCGTCAAGGCCACCAGCGCCACGCGGCGGCCGAGAAGCTCGCGCGGCTCGACGAGCGACTCGAAGCCGAGCTTTCCTTCGCCGCGGCGCCATGCGATGAGCGTGCGTGCCGCCTGCAAGGCGATGAGCGCCACGAGCGCCACGCCGATGACCACGCCGTTCGCCTTCGCCTCCCAGACAAGCTCGGCGGTCGAGAAAAAGAAATACGCGGCGAACGCCGCTCCGAGCACCGGGATGACGAGCTCGGCGCCGAGCGCCTTATTTTCCTTTGCCACCCTTGCCGGTGAGGAGCGGGCGGTATTCGTTCGCGAGCTCGACCATCTCTCTTGCGTAGCGCGTGCAGAGCGCGCGATCGCCGTACTGGATCGTCTCGACCGGCGCGCCCGTTTTCTTGTACGCCTCCTTGTACTGCGGCATGTCGAACACCTGGCGCGCGGTCTTGTCGAGGAGCGCAAAGCGATCCGGGTACTTCTCGATCACTTCGCTATGCACTGCCCAGGAGCGCGACGAGGAGAGCTCGGGCAGCTTGGTGCCGAAGACCTTGTTCACCGGCGGCGCGTTGTTCGTGTATTTGCCGAGCTGGAACTCGTCGTTGAAGACGCCAAGGATGCGGAACTGTTCGCCGAGCGCGACGACGCCGGCGAGCGGCAGCGCGCCGCACTCGGCTTCGCCGTTCAACACCGCCACCTGCGTCGGGTTGCCGCCGCCGTAGGGCACGAGGTTGAAGCGCGCCTTGATCGCATTGCCGAGGGCGAGCACGCCGATCGACGCCGGGTGCGGCAGGCGGCTCACCGCGACGTTCACCGTGCGCTTCTTCGCCTCGGCGCCGAGGTCATCCAGGGTTCGAATGCGGCTCTTCTGCTGCACGAAGATGACGCTGTCGTCGACATCCGTGCGGCAGAAGTACTGGTAGTCCTCGGGAAAGCGGTAGTTCGGCTTCGCGAGCGCATACATGATCATCTCCGGCCCCATGTTGCCGAAGAGCAGGTTGTGACCATCGCGCTCGCGCTTGTGGATATAGAACTCGTACCCGACCTGTCCCGCGGCGCCGGGATGGAAGCTGTACTCGAAGCGGGTCTTGAGGACCTTCCCCCAGAACTCGTCAAAGACGCGCGCCAGGCGCTCGGCGCCGCCGCCCTGCCCTGTAGGGATCACCACGCGCATGTTGCGTGAGGGAAACGCTTGCGCGCGCGCCGGCGGCAGACGGCCGAGCGCGAGCGCCGCGCCCGCCGCGGTGACCAGCCGCCGGCGCCGCCTATCGATCTGCGTCATACCCATCCTCCTCGTCTTGTTGTGGCCCTCTTAAGCCGGTCGGTCGCCTTGGATGGTGACGCGGCGCAGCCAGCGGTTCTCGTTCGGATTGAAGTCGCGCCTCGCGTGCAGCGTGCAGCGATTGTCCCAGAGCACGAGATCGCCCACGCGCCAGCGGTGCTCGTAGATGAATTCCGGGCGCTCGATGGTATCGAACATCAGCGCGAGCAGCCGCTCGCTCTCTTCGTCGGGCAAGCCATCGATGTGGTGCGTCATCAGGCGATTGACGTAGAGCGCT
>JBHELS010000128.1:0-4503 GCA_046263015.1 Burkholderiales bacterium
GCGGGCGGCACGCAGACCGCGGTCGAGGTCGAGCGCACGCTGGAAGAGTTCGGCGATCGCATGCGCGACGCCGTGAAGCAGCAGCGGCGCACGGCGCTCAAGGCGGCGGAGCTGATGGCCGAGAACTTCACCACGCTCGCAAGCGGCATCCTGATCGGCCTCACCGAAGGGCTGCAGCAGGGTAAGCGCGAGCCCGGCGACAAAGCCTCCGACCGCTAGTGCTCGAGGCGTCGGGCCTCGCCTGCGAGCGCGGCGGACGACGGCTTTTCGCCGGCCTGGCGTTCACGCTAGCGCGCGGCGCGTCGCTGCGCGTCGCCGGACCGAACGGCAGCGGCAAGACGAGCCTCCTGCGCATCCTCTGCGGGCTCGCCGCGCCAAGCGAAGGCGAAGTGCGCTGGCACGGCGCGCCGATTCGCCGCCTGGCCGAAGAATATTCGCGCGAGCTCGTCTACATCGGCCACGCGTCGGCGCTAAAGGACGAGCTCACCCCGCGCGAGAACCTCGAGATCGTCTGCCGCCTCGCCGGCGCGCCGGCGCGCGGCGAAGCGCTCGATCGTGCGCTCGGTGCGCTCGCCGTGCCGGATCTCCCGACACGCAAGCTCTCGCAGGGGCAGCGGCGGCGCGCGGCGCTCGCGCGGCTCGTCGCCTGCGAAGCACTGCCGCTCTGGCTCCTCGATGAGCCGTTCGCCGCGCTCGATGCGAGCGCCGCGCGCCAAGTGGAGGAGCTGATGGCGCAGCACCTGCGCTCGGGTGGCTGCCTGGTCTACACCACGCACCAGCCAAGTGCTCTCGATGCCGCCGCGGGCGTCGTCGAGCTGGGTTGATGTTCGCGGTCGCGCGCACGCTCGTTGCACGCGACCTGCTCCTTGCCTGGCGCCGGCGCGGCGACGTCGCCGTGGCGCTCCTTTTCTTCGTCATCGTGGCGAGCCTCTTTCCGCTGGGCGTGGGCGCCGAGCCCAATCAGTTGCGCGCGATCGCACCCGGCGTCATTTGGGTGGCGGCGCTTCTCTCATCGCTTCTCTCGCTCGCGCGGCTCTTCGCCGCCGACCATGCCGATGGCACGCTCGAGCAGCTCCTTCTCGGCGCCGCGCCGCTCGGCGTGATCGCCGCTGCGAAGGCAGCCGCGCACTGGCTTCTCTCCGGGCTGCCGCTCGTCCTCATCGCGCCGGTGCTCGCGCTCCAGTATGACCTCGCCGGCTCGCTCTATGGCGTGCTTGCCTTATCATTGCTCCTTGGCACGCCGATCCTGAGCCTGATCGGCGGCATCGGCGCCGCGCTGATCCTGGGGTTGCGCGGCGGCGGAGTTCTCCTCGCGCTGCTCGTGCTGCCGCTCTATGTGCCGGTGCTGATCCTCGGCGCGGGAAGCGTCGACATGGCAGCGGCGGGACTCGAGCCGGATGGTCAGCTGCTCGTGCTTGCCGCGCTGCTCATTGTCGCCGCGGCTTTCGCGCCGTGGGCCACGGCGGCGGCGCTCAGGATTTCGCTCGAATGACGACGCATAGCATCAAGTGGTTCTGGTTCGCCTCGCCGGCGACCTTCTTCCCGCTCGCGGGTCGCCTCGCGCGCGCTTCGGCCGCGCTCGCCATCGTCTTCGCCATTGCCGGGCTCTATGTCGGCTTCTTCCTCGCCCCGACCGACGCGCAGCAGGGCGAGGTGTACCGCATCATCTTCGTCCATGTGCCCGCGGCATGGATGTCGATGTTCATCTATGTCGTGATGGCGACCTGGTCGGCGATCGGGCTCGCCTTCAACACGCGGCTCTCGGCCATGATGGCGCGGGCACTTGCGCCGACCGGTGCGCTCTTCACCTTCATCGCGCTTTGGACCGGGTCGCTGTGGGGAAAGCCGACCTGGGGTGCGTGGTGGGTCTGGGATGCGCGCCTCACGTCGGAGCTGATCCTGCTCTTTCTCTATATCGGGTTCATGGCGCTCAGCGCCTCGATCGACGATCATCGGCGCGCCGATCGCGCGGGCGCGCTTCTCGCGATCGTCGGCGTCGTGAACGTGCCCATCATCTATTACTCCGTGCAGTGGTGGAACACGCTGCACCAGGGCGCGTCGGTCAGCTTCACCAAGGCGCCGTCCATGGCCGCCACCATGGTCACCGGCATGCTGCTCATGGCGGCGGCGTTCTGGATGTATAGCATCGCGGTGGCGATGGTGCGCGTGCGCTGCGAGATCGCCGAGAACGCGTGATCCCAATTCGCGGAGAGACCATGTTTTTTCCGAAGGCGGGATGAAACGATGACCCGTCCCCCGCTTGCCCATGAGTGAGTTTTTCGCGATGGGCGGCTATGGCTTCTACATTTGGGGCGCGTACGGCGTTACATTCGCGCTGCTCGCACTCGAGGTGATGCTTCTTCTAAAGCGTAAACGTGAAACCAAGGCATAAGCGCATCGCGTGGATTGCGCTCGGCGTGGCGGCGCTGGGCGTCGCGACCGCGCTCCTGCTGACCGCGTTCAACAAGAACCTGGTGTTCTTCTTCACGCCGTCTCAGGTCGCGGCGCAGGAAGCGCCGGTTGGCCGCACCTTTCGCATCGGTGGCATGGTGGTGCCCGGGAGTGTCAAGCGCGAGGGTGTGGAGGTGCGCTTTGCGGTCACCGACACGGCGAAGACCATTCCGGTGGTCTATCGCGGCCAGTTACCGGACCTCTTCCGCGAAGGCAAAGGCGTGGTGGCGCAGGGCAACCTCGGCGCCGATGGCGTGTTTGCGGCGCGCGAGGTGCTCGCGAAGCACGACGAGAATTACATGCCGCCCGATGCGGCGCATGCGCTCGAGCAGGCAAAGAAAGCGCAGAAAACGGTGCAGATGAAATGATTCCCGAGCTCGGCCAGTTTGCACTCGCCCTCGCGCTCGCCGTCGCGGCCGCGCAAACGATCCTGCCCCTTGTCGGCGCCACGCGCGGCGATGCCGCCTGGATCGCGCTCGCTCGTCCCGCCGCGCAGACGCAAGCGCTGCTCGTCGCCTTTGCCTTCGGCTGCCTCACGTACGCGTTTGTCGCGAACGACTTCTCGGTCGCCTATGTCGCCGCGCATTCCAATAGCGCGCTGCCGCTTCACTACCGCATCGCCGGCGTCTGGGGCGGGCACGAGGGCTCGCTCCTCCTGTGGACCTTGATGCTCGGCGTCTGGATGACGGCGGTCAGTCTCTTCAGCGGCCATCTGCCGGAAGAGATGACGGCGCGAGTGCTGGGCGTGATGGGCCTCGTCAGCGCGGGCTTCCTCGCCTTTCTCCTCTTCACGTCGAACCCCTTCGACCGCCAATTTCCTGCGGCGCCCGACGGCGCCGACCTGAACCCGTTGCTTCAGGACCCGGGCATGGTCCTGCACCCGCCGATGCTCTACATGGGCTATGTCGGCTTCTCGGTCGCATTTGCCTTCGCCGTCGCGGCGCTCGTCTCCGGAAGGCTCGACGCGGCCTGGGCGCGCTGGTCGCGGCCATGGACGACGGTCGCCTGGTGCTTTCTCACCGTGGGCATCGCGCTTGGCTCCGGCTGGGCGTATTACGAGCTCGGTTGGGGCGGCTGGTGGTTCTGGGACCCGGTCGAGAATGCGTCGTTTATGCCTTGGCTCGTTGGCACGGCGCTCATCCATTCGCTCGCCGTGACCGAGAAGCGCGGCAGCTTCAGGAGCTGGACCGTCCTCCTCGCGATCGTCGCCTTCGGCCTCTCGCTCCTCGGCACGTTCCTCGTCCGCTCCGGCGTTCTCACCTCGGTGCACGCGTTCGCGGTCGATCCGAAGCGCGGGATTTTCATCCTGGCGCTCTTCACGCTTTTCATCGGCGGCGCGCTCGCCCTCTACGCCTGGCGCACCTCGCGCATTGGCCTGGGCGGCGACTTCGCGCCCCTCTCGCGCGAATCGTTCCTGCTCGCGAACAACGTGCTCTTCGCCGCGGCGGCCGCCTCCGTGTTCCTCGGCACCCTTTATCCATTGGCGATCGACGCGCTCGGCATAGGCAAGCTCTCGGTCGGCCCGCCCTACTTCGAGACGGTGTTCGTGCCGCTCATGGCCCCGGCGCTTTTTCTCATGGGCGTCGGGCCGCTTGCGCGCTGGAAGCGCGCGAGCCTGCCCGAGCTCGCGCTGCTCCTGCGCTGGGCGCTCGGCGTCAGCATCGCCGTGGGGCTCCTGCTTCCGCTGGCCTTCGGCCAATGGCATGCGCTCACCGGTCTCGGTCTTGCGCTCGCGCTATGGATCGCCATCAGCGGCGCGCTGAGCCTGCGAAAGCGGCCGCGCGGTTCACGCGCGTATCTGGGCATGGTCGTCGCGCATTTCGGCGTCGCGGTGTTCGTCGTCGGCGTGACGCTCGTCAAGAGCTACGAGAGCGACCGTGACGCCAACCTGAAGCCCGGCGAGAGCGTCGACTTGGCGGGCTACGTGTTCCGCCTGGACAATGTTGCGAACGTGCGCGGGCCGAATTACGTCGCCGCCCGCGCGAAAATCACGGTCAGCCGTGACGGCCGCCCCGTGACGGTGATGTATCCGGAAAAGCGGCTCTACGTCGT
>JBHELS010000129.1:0-21487 GCA_046263015.1 Burkholderiales bacterium
AGCCGCCGGGCCTGTCGGTCTACCAGGCGAACGGCAAGGCCGCGTGGCAAAGCGTCTTCCACTACCACATGCATCTCGTGCCGCGGCACGAAGGCGACGGCATGATGCTCACGTGGCCGGCCAAGAATCCGCCGCGCGAGCAGCTTGTCGACTACGCGGGTGCGATCCGCCGGGCGCTCGACTAAGGCGTAACGCGCGTTACGCCGCCCGAGCTCAGCAGCCGCACGCGCTGGCCGGGACTGAACTGCTGGTCGGCTTCCTGCACGATGGCCCGCATCTCGCCGCTATCGAGGCGAACGGTGATTTCCAGCGCGTCCTTGCTCGTCGTTTTGTGCTCGAGCGCGTTGCCGGCGACGCCGCCCGCGACGGCACCGAGGACCGCCGCGACGCTAGAACCGGCACCGTGTCCGACCTGGCTGCCCGCGATTCCGCCCACCGCGCCGCCGGCCGCGCCGCCGAGCCCCGATTGACTGCCCTCGAGCAGCACCTTGCGCACCGAGTCGACCGTTGCCATCCGCACCGTTTGCTCGCGCCCTGCTTCATGCTTGCTATAGACATTGCCCGATTCATGCGTGATGCACGCCCCTAGCGGCGCAGCGAGCGCCATGGCGATGATTGTGCTTTTCACGATCGTTATCCTTTCCACGGTGTGTAGCCAAAGGCGCGCTTGAAGCGCGCCTCGATCTCGTCGCGCACGAGCGCGTGATTCTGCGCGCCCCGGCTCGCGACCTTGATCGCTCCCATCAACGAGCCTAGTTTACCGGTGCTCGGCCAGTCCCAACCGTGCGCGATGCCGTAAAGCAGCCCGGCCCTATAGGCATCGCCGCAACCCGTAGGGTCTACCACGGCGTCTGCCGTAACGCACGGGATCTCGTGGCGTTTCCCGTCCGCGATGATCAACGAGCCTTTCGCGCCTTGCGTGTACACGAGGGCGTCGACGCGCCGGGCGAGCTCCTCGAGCGCTCGGCCGGTGCGCTCTTCGAGGAGCTTGCCTTCGTAGTCGTTGACGGCGACGTAGTCGGCGAGATCGATGAAGCGGTTCAATTCCTCGCCCGAAAACATCGGCAGCCCTTGGCCGGGGTCGAACAGCACGCGCATGTCGCGCTCCGCGCACTCGCGCGCATGTTGCAGCATGCCCTCCTTGCCGTCGGGAGCGATGATGGCGAGCTCGGCAATGCCATCCGCCACGTGGTTTTGATGCGCGTAATTCATGGCGCCCGGATGGAAGGCGGTAATCTGATTGTCGTCGAGGTCCGTAGTGATGAACGCCTGCGCCGTGAACTGGCCGGCGATCGTCTTTAGGTGCTCGGTCGCGAGCCCGAGGCGGCGCAAGCGCTCGAGATAGGGGCCGCTATCCTCGCCGAGCGTCGCCATGATGAGCGGGTCTTCGCCGAGAAGCTTCAAGTTGTAGGCGATGTTGCCTGCCGTGCCGCCGAACTCGCGGCGCATTTCCGGCGTAAGGAAGCAGACGTTGAGGATATGCAGCTGATCGGCGAGCAGATGGTTACGGAAGCGGTCCGGAAACACCATGATGGTGTCGTAGGCGATCGAGCCGGTGATAAGCGTTTTCATAGAGGATAGAAGAGATAGAGCCGATAGCCGACGGCGCGCGTGCGGCTTGTGTCGAGAAAAAGTTTGAGCGGCGTCTCGCCCCCCGGTGCGATGCCCTCGCGCAAAAGCGCTTCGCGCCGCGGCGGCTCGAGGTAGTCACGCGGCGAGAGCACGCGGCGCAGCACCGGCCGGTCCGCGTCGTCGGTGAGCGTTAATTCGAGCGCGGGATAGTCCTGCGGAAAGCGTGCACGGTTGCGAATCACCGCGTTCAGCACGATGAGCCCTTCGCGACGCGAATCGGCCTGCAGTTCCGTGGAATCGATGCTCATGAGATCCGGGCGGCGCGGCAATGGCACATCGCAGCCAAAGGATTGGCAAAGCGCGCGCAGTGCCCTGCCCGCCTCGGGGTTCGAGGCCGCGAGTTCCGCGCGGTACCGGTAGGTGATTTGTGCGCCGATCGCGAGCGCAGCGACAACGCTCGCAAGTCCCCAGAGCCATCTGCCGCGACCGGTGTTCGCCGGTTGCTCGAGAAACGGGCCCTTGGCCTCACTTGCGTCCGCTTCGGGCGCCGTCACGCTTGCGTGCGCACCGGCCTGCGCTGCGGTGTCCCCGGGGCCCTGATCATCGCCGTCGTCGACGAGCGCCGCCACGCCGTTGAACACATCGCCGCATTGGCCGCAGCGCACGCTGCCGCCGTGCGCGGCGAGCTGCGCGCTTTGCACGCGAAAGGCTGTGCTGCATGCCGGGCAGCGCGTGATGAGGCTCATCGCCGCCGCCCGGTGAGTAGCGCCCAGCCGTCTTCGGTCGCTTCGGCGCGCACCTCGAAATGCTTGGCGTAAACGCGCGCAAGCTCATCCACCTGCGTTTCAAGCACGCCCGATAAGGCGAGCGCCGCGCCGGGTTTCGCGACGCGCGCGAGCTCGGGCGCGAGGTCGATCAACGGTTGCGCGAGGATATTTGCCACGAGCACATCATAACGGGCGAGCGGCTTCGCCCCGGGCAGAGAGGCGCTCACGACGACGCCATTGGCATGCGCATTCCGAGCCGTCAGTTCCACCGCGACCGGATCGATATCGATCGCGTCGCTCCGCGTCGCGCCGAGCTTTGCCGCGGCGATCGCCAAAATGCCGGAGCCACAACCGTAGTCGAGGACCTCCTCGCCTCCGCGGATAAGGCGCTCGAGGAAGCGCAGCACGAGTCGCGTCGTCGGATGGCTGCCGGTGCCGAAGGCGAGTCCGGGGTCGAGGCGCACCACCTCCGCATCGGAAGGCGCTTCATGCCAGCTTGCACCGATCCATAACCGGCCAAGGCGAAGCGACGAGAACTGCGCTTCGCTCGCGCGTACCCAATCCTCGTCACCGATGAACTGCACCGTCGGAGAGCCATCCAGCGGGAGGCTCAGGCGCTCTAGCGCCTCGGCAAGCGCCTCTTCCGGATCCGCGTCGGAGGCGAAGAGCGCGCTCAGCGCGACGCGCGCTTCCGGGGCCACATCGACGCTCACCGATTGCGCGCCTGCCTCGAGCAACGCGTCGCTCAGCGCATCGGCGTCCTGCGGCGCCACCTCCAGGCGCAGACACCGCCAGGCCATCACTTCTTCTTCGTCTGCTCCTGAGCGAGCTTCTGCTCGAGGTAATGGATCGAGACGCCGCCGCGCACAAAACGCGTGTCGTTCAGCAGCTCCCGATGCAGCGGGATATTTGTCTGGATGCCCTCCACCACCATTTCCGAGAGCGCGATCCGCATGCGAGCGATCGCCTGGTCGCGGCTCGCCCCATAAGCAATGACTTTGCCGACCATGGAGTCGTAGTACGGCGGCACGCTGTAACCCTGGTAGACGTGTGAATCGACGCGAATCCCGGGGCCGCCGGGCGGATGGTAGGAGGTGATTTTTCCGGGCGATGGCGTGAAGCGATAAGGATCCTCGGCGTTGATGCGGCATTCGAGAGCGTGGCCGCGCACCGTGATGTCCTTCTGGCGAAAGCGCAGCTTCTCGCCGGCGGCGACGTGGATCTGCTCCTGCACGAGGTCGAGGCCCGTCACCATCTCGGTCACGGGGTGCTCGACCTGGATGCGCGTGTTCATTTCGATGAAATAGAACTCGCCGTCTTCATATAAGAACTCGAACGTGCCGGCGCCGCGATAGCCGATCCGGCGGCAGGCGTCGACGCAGCGCTCTCCGATCTTGTCGCGCACCTTCGGCGCCAAGTCCGGCGCCGGTGACTCTTCCATCACCTTCTGGTGACGCCGCTGCATCGAGCAATCGCGCTCGCCCAGGTGCAGTGCATTCTTGTGAGCATCGGCGAGCACCTGGATCTCGATGTGCCGCGGTCGCTCGAGATACTTCTCAAGGTAGATCACCGGATTTGCGAACGCCGCCTGAGCTTCGCTACGCGTCATGTTGACGGCATTGAGGAGCGCCGCTTCCGTATGCACGACGCGCATACCGCGACCGCCGCCACCGCCGGCCGCCTTGAGGATGACCGGGTAGCCCACCTTGCGGGCGATGCGCACGATCTCTTTCGTGTCCTCAGGCAAAGCGCCCTCCGACCCCGGCACCGTCGGCACCCCCGCCTTCACCATCGCCTGCTTGGCGCTCACCTTGTCGCCCATCAGGCGGATGTTTTCTGGCCGCGGGCCGATGAACACGAACCCGGAGCGTTCCACTCTCTCCGCAAAATCCGCGTTTTCCGAAAGAAAGCCGTAACCCGGATGAATCGCCTCGGCGTCTGTGACCTCCGCGGCGCTGATGATGGCCGGGATGTTGAGATAGCTCGAGGCCGCCGGAGGCGGGCCGATGCACACCGATTCGTCCGCGAGCTTCACGTATTTCGCTTCGGTGTCCGCCTCCGAATGCACGACGACCGTCCGGATCCCTAGCTCGCGGCAGGCGCGCTGGATGCGTAGCGCGATCTCGCCGCGATTAGCGATCAGGATCTTCTCGAACATTCAGGCCAGGATGAAGAGTGGCTGGCCGTATTCAACGGGTTGGCCGTTCTCCACGAGGATCGCTTTTACCGTGCCCGAGGCGTCGGCTTCGATCTCGTTCATGAGCTTCATTGCCTCGATGATGCAGATCGTGTCTCCCTCCTTTACCGCCTGGCCGACCTCGACAAACGACTTCGCATCGGGTGACGGCGAACGGTAAAAGGTCCCGACCATGGGGGCCTTGACGACATGGCCTTCCTGTCCTTCCGGGGGTTCTGCCGCGCCCGGCGACGCTGCGGGCAATATCGCCGCCGGCGCCGCAGCGGGCAGCGCGACAACGGCGGCCGGCGCGGACGCGAAGCCGCCCTTCACGATCTTCACCTTCTCCTCGCCCTCGGTGATCTCAAGCTCTGCGATCCCCGATTCCTGCACGAGGTCGATCAGCTTTTTCAGCTTGCGCAGGTCCACTAGAACCGCGCCTTGTCGACAAGTAGGTCGCTTTTCGCCATTTATGGCCGCAGAAGGGCGCGAAATTCTAGCTTAGCGGCAAGAGGCCGCCCAGCGCGCCAGATGCGCGGCCCCAAGGCGGAAAGCGTGGTAAAGCGGAAATCTGTCGAACCGTCGCGTTACCAGGCGTTAGCCTCCGTTCACGGCTTTTTATCGGCATTTTCGCCTCTTAAGAGGGCGCTTACTTCTGAGATGTTACCGCGGTTTACGACCTTGCCGGCGACCGAGGTTTTGAGCGCGAATCGCTCGTCGCGCGCATCGAACACGGCGAGTCTCAGGGGTTGGCCGTGCCAATCGAGCGAGATCAGGCTGACTGAGTGAGGGCGATCGCCGGCGTAGCGGCGGGCCTCCTGCGTCTTGAATGGAAGGTCGCGATCGAGCAAGAAAATTTCCACTTCCTTGGCGCTGTCGGGGAAGAGCTGCAATTCGATCTCGGCATAGGGGCCCGCCGTACCGGTAAAGACCGGGCCGGTGAGGTAGGGATTGAACTGCTCGAGCGCGCGCATCGCCTCCAGCGCAACCCGGCGCAACTCGGTGATCACCTGCTCGTGGTCCTGCGCCTGGTAGAGGGCGCGGTAGGCGCGAAGCTCGGCTTCGACTTCGTCATTGCCCGGCAGCGCTTGCGTGTCCGCGACGCCGAGCCGCCGCGCCGCTTTGCGCTTGGCGAGCGCGAAGTCGTCGACCCCGTCCTCGGCCATGATGCGGGCGGCGGCGGCGGCGAGCTGAGCTCGCATCGCCGTCTGCCGAGTGCTCCTGCGCGCCATGGGTCGGTCCAATCATAGGTCATCCACTAGAATCGGCGGTCCCCGCGATGGCCCAGCACCTCCACATCCTCGGTATTTGTGGCACGTTCATGGGCGGAATTGCGGCGATCGCCAGCGCGGCCGGCTACCGAGTGACGGGAAGCGACGCGAACGTTTATCCGCCGATGAGCGATCAGCTCGCCGCGTTAGGGATCGAGCTCACCGAGGGGTTTGGCGAAGAGCAGCTCTCGGTCCGCCCCGATCTTTGGGTGATCGGCAACGTGGTGACACGCGGCAACCCGCTCATGGAAGCGATTCTCGATCGCGGCGAGCAATACATTTCGGGCCCGCAGTGGCTTGCGCAACACGTGCTTGCCGGCCGCCATGTGCTCGCCGTCGCCGGCACACATGGCAAAACAACGCTTTCCGCGATGCTCGCCTGGATCCTGGAGTGCGCGGGCCGTGCTCCGGGCTTCCTCATTGGGGGCGTTCCGCTCGATTTCCCGGTATCGGCGAGGCACACCGGGCGCGACCTCTTCGTCATTGAAGCCGACGAGTACGACACTGCGTTTTTCGATAAGCGCTCCAAATTCATCCATTACGGCCCTAGAACCGCGATTCTGAACAATCTCGAGTTCGATCATGCCGACATCTTCGACGATCTAGCGGCGATCGAGCGGCAATTTCACCACTTCGTGCGCACCGTGCCGCGCTCGGGGCTTCTCGTCGTGAACGGCGCCGATGCGGCCCTCGAGCGCGTGCTTGCGAAGGGCGCTTGGACGCCGATCGAGCGATTCGGCGTCGCGAGCGGCTGGGAAGCGGGCGTGCCCGATAGCGAGGGCGGCTTCGAAGTGGCGTTCGGCGGCCGCAGCCTGGGACGGGTGCGCTGGGCGCTGGGCGGTTCACACAACCGAATGAACGCGCTCGCTGCCATTGCCTCCGCGCGGCACGTGGGCGTGGCGCCGGAACAGTCGTTTGAGGCGCTTGGGCGGTTCTCCGGCGTACGACGCCGACTGCAGCTCAGAGGCCGCGCCGGGGGGGTGAGCGTTTATGACGACTTTGCGCACCATCCGACCGCGATCCACACGACGCTCGCGGGCTTGCGAGAGCGCAACCGCCAAGGGCGCATCCTCGCCGTCCTCGAGCCGCGGTCCAACACCATGAAACGGGGCGTCCTGAAAGACGCGCTTCCTGAAAGCCTCGCGCTCGCGGATCGCACGTTCGTTTATACAGCGGGCCTTGGTTGGGACGCGCCCGCGGTCTTCGCGTCAATGGGCGCGCGCGCGCGCTGCCTGGAGGACTTGGAGGCGCTCGTCGATGCCGTCGTGGCGGAGGCGAAGCCCGGTGACCATGTGCTCATCATGTCGAACGGCGGCTTCGGCGGCATCCAAGCGAAGCTGATCGAGCGGATGCAAAGCGCCGCGGCGGCGTGATCGTTTATCTCCACGGCTTCAATTCGTCGCCGCAATCGCACAAGGCGCAGCTCCTCGGCCGTGCCTTGGCCGAGCGCGGTCTCGGCGCCGAGTTCGCATGCCCCAAGCTGCCGCCCGCGCCGCGCGAAGCGGTGCGCGTCACGAAGGAACTCGTCGGTAGAGCGACTCCCTGCTACGTCGGCTCCTCGCTCGGCGGCTACTACGCCACCTATCTCGTCGAGACCTTTGGCGGGACGGCGGTGCTCATCAATCCGGCCATCGATCCCCATGTCGGCTTGCGCGAGTATCTCGGGCCGCAGAAAAACCTGCATACCGGCGAGCCCTACGAGCTGACGGTCGAACACCTCGAGCAGTGGCGCGAGCTGTACGTGCCGCGGATCACACCATCGAACTATCTATTGCTCGTAGAAACCGGGGACGAGGTGCTCGATTACCGCCAGGCGGTGCAGCGCTATGCGGGAGCGGAGCAGGTGGTGGTGCCGGGCGGCGACCATAGCCTGCGAAGCTTCCCCGAGCAGCTGCCGCGCATCCTGCGCTTCGCCGGTTACTGACGTGCATCTCCTTTACGAAGAGGAGGGCGAGCTCAAGGTAGGGACGGTGCTCGCACAGGCGCCGGCGTCCTATCAGGTGGAAAGTCCGCACGGACGTCGCAGCAAGATAAAGGCGGCAAGCGTGCTGCTCAGCTTCGAGGCGCCGGCGGCGGCTGAGCTGCTTGGGCAAGCGCAGCGCTACGCGGAGGAGTTGGATGTGCAGTTCCTTTGGGAATGCTCGAGCGGCCGGGAATTCGATTTTCGCGCGCTCGCGCGCGAGTACGTCGGCCGCGAGCCGAGCCCTCAAGAAGCGGCCGGTGTGCTCGTCAAGCTGCAGGGCGCCCCGATGTACTTCTATCGGCGCGGACGCGGGCAATTTCAGGCGGCGCCGGAGGCCACGCTCAAGCTTGCGCTCGCCGGTCTGGAAAAGAAAAAACGCCTGCAGGCGCAGATCGGCGAGTGGGCCGCGGCGCTCGAGCGCTTCGAGTGTCCTCCGGCGATCGCCGCGCTCAAGGACGAGCTCCTCTATGCGCCGGAGCGCAATAAGCCCGAGACACGCGCCTTCGAGCAAGCGTGCCAGGCGACAGGGCTGAGTGGCGCGCGGCTCTTCGAGCGCTGTGGGCTCCTCGCCGATACGCACGACTACCATTTGCGGCGGTTTCTGCACGAGTTCTTTCCTGGCGGCATCGCATTCCCTGCGCACGAGGTGCCGCGAGCGTCCGAGGACCTGCCGCTTGCGCCGCAGAGCGCCTTCAGCCTGGATGAGATCGGCACGACGGAAATCGACGACGCGTTTTCGCTCGCACGCACGGCGAGCGGCGAGCTTCGCGTCGGTGTGCACATCGCGGCGCCGGCGCTCGGCATCGCACCCGACTCGCCGCTCGACGCCATCGCGCGCGAGCGGCTCTCGACCGCGTACATGCCCGGCTCCAAGTACACGATGCTGCCGGAAGACGTGGTCGCGCGCTTCTCACTTGACCACGGCGCGGCGCAGCCGGTGTTATCGCTCTATTTCGACGTCGCGGAGAAGGGCGAGCCGCGCGCCGTGCACAGCCGCGTCGAGCGTATTGCCATCGCCGCGAATCTGCGGCACGCACAATACGATCAACTCAACGAGGCTTTCGAAGGCGACAGGAGCATTGGGCTTGCCTACGAAGAGGAGCTGCGCGGCCTATGGCGCGTTGCGCTCGCGCTCGAGAAACGCCGCGGGCGGCCAAGCACGCCGCCGAGCTTCGTCGATTACAGTTTTTTCATCGAAGAGGGGCGCGTTCGCATTGTGGCGCGCAAGCGCGGCTCTCCGCTCGATAAGCTCGTCTCGGAGCTCATGATCCTCGTCAATTCGAGCTGGGGCGAGCTTCTCGCCGAGCGCGATGTGGCGGCGATCTATCGCGTGCAGGCCACGGGCAAAGTGCGCTTTTCGGTGCACGCCGAGCCGCACGAGGGGCTGGGGGTGCGCTCTTACGCCTGGATGAGCTCGCCGCTTCGGCGCTACGTCGATCTCGTCAACCAATGGCAGCTGGTGGCGGCATTGCAGGGCCGGCGGCCGCCATTCACGCGCAGCTCCGAAGCGCTCCTTTCCTCCCTGCGCGCCTTCGAGCTGACCGCGGCTCGCTACGATGAGCACCAGCGCGCAATGGAGACGTACTGGACCCTGCGCTGGCTGCTGCAGGAAAAAGTCGACGCGCTCGAAGCGCTGGTCCTGCGCGAGAACCTGATTCGCGTGCAGGGGTTGCCGCTCGTTTTGCGCCTGGCCTCACTCCCCGAAGCCGTCGCTCCGGGGGCGCGCGTCCGTGTCGGCGTACGCGGCGTCGATCTTCTGGAACGCTCGGTGGATTTGGTTTATCGCGAGACCGTGGCAGACGCCGCGGCAGCTCCCCCCGAGGCTGCGGACGCAGAGGAAAAAGCCTAGACTATGAAAGGCTTGTCCAACTGAAATAAGAATGCACCTTAGATCGTCCCGGGATTCCGTACGAGCTACGGATTTCAGATCACTCTTGGCGGGCAACGATCGCGTGCTGGCACTGGCGCTCGGCAGTTCGATCGTGCTGCACGCGCTCGTGCTGAGCGTGCACTTCACGTCTTCGAAGGTGGTGCGCACCAGGGTCTCGGAGCCCCGCCTCGATGTCGTGCTCGTCAATGCGAAGACGCGCGAGCGGCCCGCCAAGGCCGATGTCCTCGCGCAGGCGAACCTCGACCGCGGCGGCACGGTGGAGGAGCCGCGGCGCGCGCGCTCGCCCCTCCCGGTGACCGAGGCGAAGCGCCCCGGCCGGGATCTCGCGCTCGCCCAGCAGCGGGTGCGCGAGCTCGAGGCGCGTCAGCAGGAGTTGCTCGCCATGGCGAAGGCGGCTGCCGCGCAGGTGCCGGCGCAGCCTGCCAAACCCGCGCCGCCCGAGGAAGCTCAGCCGAAGCTGAGCGGACGCGATCTCGCCGATCTTTCACTCGCCGCCATGCGGCTGCAGGCGCAGATCGACCGGCAGCTCGAGGAATACCAGAAGCGCCCGCGCAGGAAATTCATCGGCGCGAGCGCCGCCGAGTACCGCTTTGCCCAGTACGAGGAAGACTGGCGCGCGAAGGTTGAGCGGGTAGGGACGCTCAACTATCCCGCCCAAGCCCGCGGCAAGCTCTATGGAAATCTGCGCCTCACGGTCACCATCCGTGCCGACGGCAGTGTCGAATCGATCGAGCTCGATCGCTCCTCGGGCTTGAAAGTGCTCGATGCCGCCGCCTTCAAGATCGTTCGCATGGCGGGTCCGTTCGCCGCTTTTCCGCCGTCGATACGGCGCGACACCGACCTCCTCGTCATCACGCGCACCTGGTTCTTCGGCCAAGGCGACAAGCTCTGGACGCGCTAGTCCGTGCGCGCTAGACGCCGCGGCGCCTGGCGTGCGCTCGTCATCGCCTGGAAGGCGTTCAGCTATACGCTGAGCGCGCTGGTCATCGCTTTTCTCGTTGCGCAGTTCTATTTCTACGCGCACCTCCTCTATTGGGAGGAGCATTCGCCGGCGTCCACCGCTTTCATGGAGCGCAGCGCCGAAGCGCTGCGCGAGCGCGATCACCGCGCACATCTGCGCTATGAATGGGTGCCCTACGACCGGATCTCGGCTTCTTTGAAGCACGCGGTCGTCGCGGCCGAGGATGCGCGCTTTCTCGACCACGAAGGCTTCGACTGGGAGATGATCCAGAAGGCGATGGAACGCAATGAGAAGCGCGGCCGCGTCGTGGCCGGCGCTTCGACCATCAGCCAGCAGCTCGCGAAGAACTTGTTTCTTTCGGGCGAGCGCTCGTGGCTGCGCAAGGGCGAGGAGGCGATCATCACCTGGATGATCGAGAGGACACTCTCGAAGCAGCGCATTCTCGAGCTCTACCTGAACCTCGCGGAATGGGGCGACGGCATCTTCGGTGCGCAAGCCGCGGCTCGCTACCATTTCGGCGTGCCGGCATCGGCGCTCACCGAGGAGCAAGCGGCATGGCTCGCGGCCGTGCTGCCGAGCCCGCGCCGATATCGAGGCGGACGGCTCACGGCTTATCTCGCCGGCCGCGTCGATACGATCCGCGAGCGTATGGGGACGGTGCAGATCCCCTGATACGCTTCGCGCATGGCGGCAACGCTCGCGCGACTCGAAGTCGATGAGCTCCAAGAGACGGTGCAGCAGCTTCGCGGGCTGCTCGGCGACACGGCTCGCAGCGCCGAGCTGCGCGCGAGGCTGGAAGCACTGCATCCCGCGGACGTCGCCTACATCCTCGAGGCCCTGCCCCTCGAAGAACGCCTCGCCGTGTGGAACATGGTCAAGGCCGATCGCGACGGCGAGATCTTGCTGGAAGTCTCGGAGGCCGTCCGCGAGTCGTTGATCGAGGCCATGGATTCGGCGGAGCTCGTCGCCGCCGCCGAGACGCTCGAGGCGGACGAGCTTGCCGACATCGCGGCGGACCTGCCGCCCGCGGTCATGGAAGACGTTGTGCAGGCGCTCTCCGCCGAGGAGCGCGAGCGGCTGCGTGCCGCGCTCTCCTACCCGGAGGGCTCCGTCGGCTCGCTCATGGATTTCGACCAGGTCACCGTGCGCGAAGATGTGACGCTCGAGGCGGTGACCCGATTTTTGCGTCGGCTCGATGTGCTTCCGGACCACACGGACCAGCTCTTTGTCGTCGATCGCGCGCAGCGCCTCAAGGGCAGCCTGCCGCTTGCGCGCCTCATCGTCTCCGATCTCGACCTCGGCGTCGGTCGCGTGATGCTCGGCGACGCCATGAAGTTCTACGCCGAAGACTCCGCCGAGGATGCCGCCAACGCCTTCGAGCGCTATGACCTCGTCTCGGCGCCGGTCGTTGATTCGACCGACACGCTCATCGGCCGGCTTACCGTGAATACCGTCGTCGATTACATCCGTCAGCGAAGCGCGGAATCGCGGCTCGCCGAGGCGGGCCTAAGGGAAGAGGAGGACGTTTTCGCGCCGGTGCTAGACAGCTTCAAGAACCGCTGGTCCTGGCTCGCGATCAACCTCGTCACCGCCTTCATCGCCTCGCGCGTCATCGGGCTATTTGAAGGATCGATCGAGCGCCTCGTCGCGCTTGCGGCGCTCATGCCGATCGTCGCGGGCGTCGGCGGCAACTCGGGCAATCAAACCATCACGATGATCGTGCGCGCGCTCGCCCTCGGGCAGATCCAGGGCGGGTACTGGACCCAGCTTCTGAAGAAAGAAATCGGCCTCGCGCTGCTAAACGGCGTCGTATGGGGCAGCCTGCTCGGCGTCGTCGCCTATCTCTTCTATGGCAGGGTGGCGCTCGGCGGCGTGATGGCGCTTGCCATGCTCCTCACGCTCATGCTGGCGGCGGTCATGGGCGTCGCGATACCTTTCTTGCGCTCGCGCTTCGGGCGCGACCCGGCGGTGGGCTCCTCGGTGCTGATCACCGCCTGCACCGATTCGGGCGGCTTCTTCATCTTCCTCGGCCTCGCGACGCTATTTCTCGTCTAAGGTCCGAAAGGCGGTGCGCGCCGCCGCGAGCGTCGCTTCAACTTCCGCATCGCCGTGCGCCGCGGAGACAAACCCGGCTTCGTACGCCGACGGCGCCAAATAGATCCCCTGTCCGAGCATGGCATGAAAAAAACGGTTGAAACGCGCCCGATCGCTTTGCATCACCTCGCCGAATGATTTCGGCGCCTCGCTCCGGAAGTAGAGCCCGAACATGCTGCCGATCGTCTGCGCGCTGAAGGCAACCCCCGCCTTGCGCGCTTCCTCCACGAGACCGTCGGCGAGCGCCGCTGTGGTGGCGGCGAGGTGCTCGAGCAATCCCGGCTGCGCGACGAGCTTGAGGGTCGCGAGGCCCGCGGCAACCGCGATCGGATTTCCCGACAGCGTGCCCGCCTGGTACACCGGACCGAGCGGCGCGAGCTTCTCCATGATGTCGCGCCGGCCGCCGAGCGCGCCGAGCGGCAGGCCGCCGCCGATCACCTTGCCGAGCGTCGTGAGATCCGGGCGGATGCCGTAGCGGGCCTGGGCACCGCCCAGCGCGACACGAAAACCCGTCATCACCTCATCAAAAATGAGTAGTGCGCCGTGCCGCGTGCACTGCTCTCGCAGCGCTTCGAGAAACCCGCGCGCTGGCAGCACCAGGTTCATGTTGCCGGCAACCGGCTCGACGATCACCGCGGCGATCCCGGCGCCTTGGCGCTCGAAAGCGGCGGCCAGCGCCGTGATGTCGTTGTAGCCGAGCACAAGCGTATGCGCGGCCGTCTCCTCTGGCACGCCGGCCGAGCTGGGATGTCCAAACGTGAGGGCGCCGGAACCCGCCTTCACGAGGAGCGCGTCGGCATGGCCGTGATAGCAGCCCTCGAACTTTACGACCATCTTGCGACCGGTGAATCCGCGCGCGAGACGGATCGCCGTCATGGTCGCTTCCGTGCCCGACGACACAAGTCGCACGCGCTCAAGTGACGGCACGAGTTCGCAAAGCCGCTCGGCGAGGAGTGTTTCCGCCTCGGTCGGCGCGCCATAGGAAAGCGCGCGCGCCGCGGCCGCCTGCACGGCCGCCACCACGGCCGGATGCGTATGGCCCATGATCATCGGTCCCCATGAGCCCACGTAGTCGATGTAGCGTTGGCCTTCGGCGTCCCATAGATGCGCGCCTGCGGCTCGCTCGAAAAAGCGCGGCGTGCCGCCGACCGCGCCGAAGGCGCGCACCGGGGAGTTCACCCCGCCCGGGATGACGCGCTGCGCGCGCGCGAAGAGCGTTTCATTGCTCATGCGAAGAGCCTTCCGTAGGCGCGCGCCCGGGCACGAATGTCGGGCGCGTCGAAAAGGTCCGAGATTACCGCGAGGAGATCGGCACCCGCCGCGATGAGCTGCGGCGCGTTCTCGAGCGTGACGCCGCCGATCGCGGCGAGCGGCACACCGAGTGCCTTGGCTTCGCTGAAAAGCGCGAGCGGCGCCGACACGGCGGCAGGTTTGGTGGGTGATGTGAAGACGCTGCCGAAGGCGACGTAATCGGCGCCTGCGGCGACTGCCTCGCGGGCACGCGCCAGATCGTTGTAGCACGACGCGCCGAGAATGCGCCCGGCGAGACGCTCGCGTGCCCGCGGGAGCTCGCCGTCGTCGCGGCCGAGATGCGCGCCCTCGGCACCGACTTCGAGGGCGAGCTCCACGTCGTCATTGATGATCACCGGGACACCGAAGCCGCGCGCCAGATGGACAATCGCCTCGGCTTGTGCGCGATCGCGCCGTTTGTTTCGGTATTGGAGCAAAGCGATGCCACCCTCGAGAGCACGGCGCACCTTGCGCTCGATGCCTTCACCCTCCGGCGTTACCGCGTAGAGTCCGCGGAGCTTCATCGGCGGTAAAAGCGGTTCGGCAGGAGTTGGCCGCTGCCCGCTTCCAAGCCGGCTGCGAGCGCTTGCCAGGTGAACTCCTGCGCTTCGCGCACCGCTTCACCGACTGGCCTGCCGCAGGCAAGGCGTGCCGCGATAGCCGAAGCGAGCGTGCACCCCGAACCGTGGTAACCCGCCGCGAGGCGCGGCCAGCGGTCTTCACGCACCACGCCGTGGCGGTCGTAGAGCGTATTGACGACCTCGGCGGTCTCTTCGTGCGTGCCGGTGATGAGCACGTATTGGCTGCCGGCCTCGACCAACCGCCGCGCGCATTCGCCGAGTGTGCGCGCCCCGGGGACGAGTCGCCGTGCTTCGACGCTGTTGGGCGTCAGCACGGTCGCGCGCGGCGCGATTGTCTCCCGCAAGGCCGCGATCGCATCGTCTGCGGCGAGCGCGTCGCCACGGCCGCTCGCGAGCACTGGATCCACGACGAAGGGCAAATCGCGGTAGCGCTCGACGACCTGTGTCACGGCGCGGACATTGTCGGCCGAGCCGAGGACGCCCGCTTTGAACGCGGAGACGCGCATGTCGGCGAGAACAACCCGCGCCTGCTCGGTGATCCAATACGCGGGCAGCGGCCAGAGCTCGGAGACGCCGCGCGTGTCTTGTGCGCTCACCGCGGTGATGACGGAGAGCGGATGGCAGCCGAGCGCAGCGAGCGTGAGGACATCGGCCTGTGCGCCGGCGCCGCTCGTAGGGTCAGAGGCGGCGAAGCTCAGCACCATCGGCCGCGCCGGTTGAGCGGAGGGCGACATGTACTAATATCCGACCCCTTCTATGACCGAAAATCAAGTGCAGTACAAGACGTGGATGTGCCTCATCTGCGGCTTCGTCTACGATGAAGCAGCCGGGCTTCCCGATGAAGGCATCGCGGCCGGCACCCGATGGGAGGACGTGCCGATGAACTGGACCTGTCCGGAATGCGGCGCGCGCAAGGAAGACTTCGAAATGGTCGAGATCTGATACGGTAAAATGCGCTCGAAGGGCGCATGTCCTCGATCAACCTGACGAATCACTTCCTGATCGCCATGCCGAACATGGCCGATCCATACTTCGCAAGGACGCTCACCTACATCTGCGAGCACAACGATCAGGGGGCGCTCGGGCTCGTCGTCAACCGCCCGATCGACATGAAGCTCGCAGCGCTCTTCGAGCGCTTGTCGCTGCCGATCGCCGACACTGCGGTCTCCGAGGCGCCGATCTATTTCGGTGGCCCGGTGCAGACCGATCGCGGCTTCGTGCTGCACGAGCCGGTCGGCAACTGGCAGGCGACGCTCCCCGTGCGGCAGGCGATCGGCCTCACCACGTCGAAAGACATCCTGGAGGCGGTCGGGCGCGGCGAAGGTCCGAAGCGAATGCTGGTGACGCTCGGCTACGCCGGCTGGTCCCCGGGCCAGCTCGAGCAGGAGCTCTCGCAAAACGCCTGGCTCACGGTCGAAGCGAAGGACGCGATCCTCTTCGATATTCCTGCCGAGGAGCGGCTGCCGAAGGCGATGGAGCTGCTCGGGCTCGACTTCGCGAGGCTGCAGGACGCAGCGGGACATGCCTGAGGGGCGCGCGCGCACTGTCCTCGCCTTCGATTTCGGTATCAAGCGCATTGGAGTAGCAGTCGGCGAGCCGGAGCTCGGCACCGCCCATCCCTTGCCGGCGATCGCATCGCCGGGGTTCGATTGCATTTCCCGATTGATTAGCGAGTGGCGGCCGGCGAAGCTCGTCATCGGGCTGCCGGTGGCTGCGAACCGGGAACACCCGCTTGCAAAGCGTGTCGAGCGCTTTGCGCGCCAGCTCGAAGGACGCTTTCGCCTTCCCGTGGCGCGCGTCGACGAGCGCTTCAGCTCCGTCGAAGCCGAAAGCCGCCTGCGCGGCATGAAGAAGAAGAGCATCGATTCGGTCGCGGCGCAGCTTCTCCTCGAGCAATACTTCGATGAAGCTGCCTGACGCCGAGAAGCTTTGCGAGCAGCTCGCCGCTGAGCTGCGGCCGCGGCTCAGCTCGAAGAGCGCCATGATCGGCCTATATACGGGGGGCGCCTGGCTCGCCGAACGGTTGCATGCGCTTCTCGGGCTGAAGGAACCCCTCGGGCTGATGGACATCGCCTTCTACCGCGACGACTATCATGCGCAAGGCCTGCATCACGACCCGAAGCGCACGCGCATCCCGTTCGATGTCAACGGCCGCGAGCTGCTGCTCGTCGATGACGTGCTCTACACCGGCCGCACGGTGCGCGCGGCGATGAACGAGCTCTTCGACTACGGCCGACCGGCGAGCATCTCGCTCGTGGTGCTCGCCGACCGCGGCGGGCGGCAGCTGCCGATTTGCGCGCAGCATTGCGGTGCGCGGGTCGAGGTGCCCTCGGGCATGCGCCTTCGCCTGAAGCGCGAAGCCGACGGCCAGCTCGCGCTTGCGCTGGAGCCGCACAGTGCGGCGTAACCCGCAGCTCAACGAAAAAGGCGAGCTGCAGCATCTTCTTTCCATCGAAGGTTTGCCGCGCCAGATCCTCACGCAGATCCTCGACACGGCAGAATCGTTCGTCGGCGTGACCGAGCGCGAAGTGAAGAAGGTGCCGCTCCTGCGCGGCAAAAGCGTCTTCAACCTCTTCTTCGAGCCCTCGACTCGCACGCGCACCACGTTCGAGATCGCGGCGAAGCGGCTCTCCGCCGACGTCATCAATCTCAACATCGCCGTCTCGTCCCAAACGAAGGGCGAGTCCCTGCTCGACACGGTGGCGAATCTCTCGGCGATGCACGCCGACATCTTTGTCGTACGTCACGCGTCCTCCGGCGCTCCTTTTCTCATTGCGAGCCACGTCAAGCCGCACGAACATGTGGTGAATGCGGGCGACGGCCGCCACGCGCATCCCACCCAGGGGCTGCTCGACCTCTACACCATCCGTCATTACAAGCAGGATTTTTCTCGCCTGACCGTCGCCGTGATCGGCGATGTTCTGCACTCGCGCGTCGCCCGCTCTCTCATTCACGGCCTGACCATTCTCGGGGTGCCGGAGGTGCGCGTAATCGGCCCGCAGACCCTGCTGCCGACCGGCGTGCAAGCCCTCGGCGTGAAGGTCTTTCATGACATGCGCGAGGGCTTGCGCGATTGCGATGTCATCGTGATGCTGAGGCTCCAGAGCGAGCGCATGAAGGGCGCGCTTCTGCCCTCGGCGCAGGAATACTTCAAGCACTACGGGCTCACTGCCGAGAAGCTTGCGCTCGCGAAAGCGGACGTGATCGTCATGCACCCCGGGCCGATGAATCGCGGCGTCGAGATTGACTCTTCGGTCGCCGATGGACCGCACTCCGTGATCCTGCCGCAAGTGACTTTCGGCATCGCCGTGCGCATGGCGGTGATGAGCATCGTCGCGGGCTAGATGCGAATCGCGATCAAAAACGGGCGCATCGTCGATCCCGCAAGCGGCAGGGACGCCATCGGCGAGCTCTACATCGCCGACGGCGAAGTGAGCGCCGAGTCGGGGCGCGCCGACCGCACGATCGATGCCAAGGGTCTCGTGGTGGCGCCGGGCTTTATCGATATCGCGGCGCGCCTGCGCGAGCCGGGCTTCGAATACAAGGCGACGCTCGAGTCCGAAATGGAGGCGGCACTCGCGGGCGGCGTGACGAGCCTCGCCTGTCCGCCGGACACCGACCCGCCGCTCGACGAACCGGGCCTCGTCGACATGCTTCGCCGGCGCGCCAAAGCGCTTTCGCGTGCCCGCGTCTATCCGCTCGGTGCGCTGACCGTCAAGCTCGAGGGCGAGCACCTCACCGAAATGGCGCAGCTCGCCGAAGCAGGCTGCATCGCCTTTTCGCAAGCGAACGCGCCGATCGCCGATACCCAGGTGCTTTGGCGCGCCCTGCAATATGCCGCCACGTTCGGCTTTCGGGTCTGGCTGCGGCCCGAAGACGCGTGGCTTGCGAAGGGCGGCGTTGCGCACGACGGCGAAGTGGCGACGCGCCTTGGGCTTCCGGGAATCCCGCCTTTCGCCGAGACCATCGCGCTCGCGACGACGCTCGAGCTCGTTCGGGCGACCGGGGCGCGCGTGCACTTCTGCCGGCTCTCGAGCGCTGGCGCCGTGGAGATGATGCGTGCCGCGAAGCGCGATGGTCTCGCCGTCTCCTGTGACGTGGGCATTCACCACCTGCACTTGAGCGACCTGGATCTCGGCTACTTCGATGCAAGCTGCCGGCTCGAGCCGCCGCTTCGCAGCGAGCGGGACCGTGAAGCTCTCGCCCGCGGGCTCGAGGAGGAGGTCATCGACTGCGTGTGCTCCGACCACACGCCGATCGACGACGATGGAAAGCACCTGCCCTTCGCCGAAGCCGAGCCTGGCGCGACGGGGCTCGAGCTCCTCCTTCCGCTGACGCTGAAATGGGGCGAGTCGCGCCACCTTTCGCTCGCCGCCACGCTCGCCCCGATCACTTCGCGCGCGGCGCAGGTGCTCGGCGTCGCCGCCGGACGCCTTACCCCCGGCGCGGCGGGCGATGTGGCGATCTTCGATCCGAAGGCCGCGTTTCGCGTCTCGCCCGAGACGCTTCGCAGCCAGGGCAAGCACACGCCATTCGCCGGCCATGAGCTCGCCGGTCGCGTGCGCTACACCATCGTCGATGGCAAGCTGGTGTACGAAGCATGAGCTCGCGCGCAGCGTGCTTGATCGGCGCCGCGCTCCTCGCGGCGTGCGGCTCGGCCCCGGAGAAGGGCGGCTACTACAAGGACGATGGCCCGGGCGCCAACCCGCCCGCGAATCTTTCTTCCATCGCGGACGCGCAACCGCGAAGCGAACCGCTGCATAAATTTGCCAACCGCCCCTATGAGGTGTTCGGCAAGCGATATGTGCCACTCGCGAGAGTTCAGCCCTACCACCAGCACGGCATCGCGAGCTGGTATGGCAAGCGCTTTCACGGCCAGAAGACCTCGAGCGGCGAATCGTACGACATGTACGCCATGACGGCGGCGCATCCGACCCTGCCGATTCCGAGCTACGCGCGCGTCACCAATGTGCGTACCGGCCAGCAAGTGGTGGTGCGCATCAACGATCGCGGACCGTTCCATTCCGATCGCATCATCGATCTTTCGTACGCGGCCGCGCATCGCCTCGGTCTAATCGGCGCGGGCAAGGGCGAAGTGGAGATCCAGGCGATCGTGCCCGGCGCGAACGCCGGCTTATAATCCGCGCCTTTTCGGGTTGGCCATGCTGCGCTTCGTCCCACTTCTCGCGGTCTTCATTGGCGCCGTTGCCCAAGCGGCGGCACCGCCACCGCCACCGATCGTTGCGCGATCATGGCTGGTCGGCGATGTAACGAGCGGGCAGGTGCTCGTTGCCGAGAAGGCCGACGAGCGCATCGAGCCCGCGTCGCTGACGAAGTTGATGGCCGCTTACCTGGTATTCGGGGCGCTGCGCGACAAGAAGCTCACGCTCGAGCAGACGGTGCCCGTCTCGACGCGCGCGTGGCGCGCCCCGGGATCGCGCATGTTCATCGAGCCGAGAAGGCCCGTGACGGTCGATGAGCTGATCAAGGGCATGGAGGTGCAATCGGGCAACGACGCGACCGTCGCGCTCGCCGAGGCCGTCGCGGGAACGGAAGAGGTTTTCGTCCAGCTCATGAACCGTGAGGCAGAGCGCCTCGGGCTCAAGAACACTCATTTCATCAACCCCACCGGGCTTCCGGATGCGCGGCACTACAGCACCGCGCGCGACCTCTATACGCTCAGCGTCGCCGTGATTCGCGACTTTCCCGACGAATATGCGCGCTATTACGCGATCAAGGACTTTCGCTACAACAATATCTCGCAGCCCAACCGCAACCGGCTCCTCTGGCTCGATCCCAGCGTCGATGGCGTGAAAACCGGCCACACCGAGGCGGCGGGCTACTGCCTTATCGCCTCCTCGAAGCGTGGGCCGCGGCGCCTCGTTTCGGTGCTGATGGGCGCCACTTCGGAATCGGGCCGCGCGCAGGAGTCGCAGAAGCTCCTCAACTGGGGTTTCCAGTTCTTCGACGCGGTCAAGCTCTACGGCGCCGGCGAGGCCATCCGGCCGATCGAGGTCTGGAAAGGCGCTTCGCACGAGGTGAAGGCCGGCCTGCGCAAAGATCTCTTCGTCACCGTGCCGAAGGGCGAGGCGGCAAAGCTCAAGGCGGAGCTCGTCTCGCAGCAGCCGCTCGTTGCGCCGGTGAGCGCTGATCAGCGCGTGGGGACGCTGCGCGTCATGCTGGAAGACAAGCCCTTTGCCGAATACCCAGTGGTCGCGCTCGAGGCGGTGGAGCCTGCGGGCATCTTCGGCCGGGCGTGGGATACACTCAGGCTGTGGATCAAATAGTTTTCCTGAACGGCAAGTTCATGCCGCTCGCCGAGGCGAAGGTGCCGGTGCTCGACCGCGGCTTCATCTTCGGCGACGGCGTCTACGAGGTCGTGCCGGTGTACGCAGGCGTGCCTTTCCGTCTTGACGAGCACCTGGATCGGCTCGAGCGAAGCCTCGGCGCGGTCGGCATCCGTAACCCCTATACGCGCGAGCAATGGCGGGGCTTCATCGCCGGGCTCATCGAGCGGCAGTCGTTCGATGACCAGGGGGTCTACTTCCAGGTGACGCGCGGCGTTGCCAGGCGGGACCACGCCTTCCCCAAGGACGCGCAGCCGACGGTGTTCATGATGTCCAACGCCCTCGTGCCGCCGCCGCGCGAGCAGGTCGAGCGGGGCGCCGCCGCCATCACGTCGCGCGACAACCGCTGGCTTCGCTGCGACATCAAGTCGATTTCGCTCATCGGCAACGTCCTCTTGCGGCAGCTCTCCGCCGACGCGAATGCCGTCGAGACGATCCTTTTCCGGGATGGGAAACTGACCGAGGCTTCGTCGTCCAACGTCTTCATCGTGCGTGCCGGCGTCATCCAATCGGCGCCGAAGAACGAACTCATCCTGCCGGGCATCACCTACAACGTCGTGCTCGAGCTGGCGCG
>JBHELS010000130.1:0-8504 GCA_046263015.1 Burkholderiales bacterium
AGCCGCATGTCGCGCGCCGAGAGCGGCGCGAGCTTCGCCTGCTCGACCACCCAGCAGAAAACACGCTGGTCGAAGTCATCGCCGCCAAGCATCGAGTCGCCGCTCGTCGCCACCACCTCGAAGACGCCGCGCGAGAGCTTCAAGATCGAAAGATCGAAGGTGCCGCCGCCCAGGTCGTAGACGGCGAACAGGCCCTGCGACGCATTGTCGAGCCCGTAGGCGATCGCCGCGGCCGTGGGTTCGTTCAAGAGGCGCAGCACATTGAGCCCGGCAAGGCGCCCGGCATCTTTCGTCGCCTGGCGCTGCGCCTCGTCGAAGTACGCGGGCACGGTGATCACTGCCCCGGTCAACGGACCGCTGAGCGACGCCTCGGCGCGCTCGCGCAGCACGCGCAGAATTTCCGCCGACACTTCGACCGGACTCTTTATGCCCGCAGCGGTGCGGATCTGCAGCATGCCCGGCGCGTCGACGAAGTCGTAGGGCGCGTTCTGCAGGTGGTCGATGTCCTTCACGCCGCGCCCCATGAAGCGCTTCACCGAGACGACGGTGTTCTTCGGATCCTCCGACTGGTGCGCCTGGGCGGCGTAGCCGACCTCGACCCGCCCGTCAGCGCGATAGCGCACGATGGACGGCAGGAGCGCTCGGCCCTGCGCGTCGGCGAGCACGGTGGCGACGCCGCTACGCACCGTGGCGACCAGCGAGTTGGTCGTGCCGAGGTCAATGCCCACGGCGACCCGATGCTCGTGCGGCGCGCGCGATTCGCCCGGTTCGGAGATCTGCAAAAGCGCCATCAGTCGATCGCCTCGTAGGCAGCGTCGATCTCGTCTTCGAGCTTCTCGAGGAACTTGAGCTCACGCACGAGATCGGCGGCGCCGGCGTAATCGCGCTCGCGGTCGAGGCGCTCGGCGAGCCGCGCTTGCAGGTCCCGTTTGTCGGCACGGATGCGCTGCTGCAGCTCATCGAGTGTGCCGGGGTTCTTGGTCTGCGTCGCCTCTTCCAGCGCCTCGCGCAGCGCCATCTGCTGCATCAGGAAATCGGCCGGCATCGTCGTATTGGTCTCGAACGCGACGTCGACTCCGTTCAGCGCGAGCAGATGGCTCGCGCGGCTCACGGGGTTGCGGAGCGTGCGGTACGCCTCGTTCACGCGTGTGGTCCATTGGAGCGAGGCTCTACGCTCGGCGTCGCCCGCCCGCGCAAAGCGATCCGGGTGCACGCGCGACTGAATGTCACGGTAGGCCCGCTCCAGGCGCTCTTCATCAACGGCAAAGGCGGGCGGCAGACCGAAAAGCTCGAAGTGGCTCTGCATCGCCGGAAGAGACTCGACGCGGGAAATCCGCGCTGCGCTAGACGTTAAAGCTCTCGCCGCACCCGCACTCATCCTTCACGTTCGGGTTGCGGAATTTGAAGCCCTCGTTCAGCCCTTCGCGCGCGTAATCGAGCTCGGTCCCGGCGAGGTAAGGCAGGCTCTTCGGGTCGATGATCACCTTGACGCCGTGGCTTTCGAACTGGTGGTCCTCGGCGTTCACGCTATCGGCGAACTCGAGCTTGTACGCCATGCCCGAGCAGCCGGAGGTGCGAACGCCCAGGCGAAGCCCGACGCCCTTACCGCGCTTGGCGAGGTAGGACTGGACGTGCTTCGCCGCGCTTTCGGTCAACGTGATCACGCGACCTTCTTCTCCCCGGCGACCGGCGCCGCCGCCGCGGACTCGGCGCCGCGCTTCTTCTTGTAGTCGGCCACGGCAGCCTTGATCGCATCCTCGGCGAGGATCGAGCAATGGATCTTCACCGGCGGCAGCGACAGCTCCTGCGCGATCTCGGTGTTCCTGATCGACGCCGCCTGGTCGAGCGTCTTGCCCTTCACCCACTCGGTGACGAGCGAGCTCGAGGCGATCGCCGAGCCGCAGCCGTAGGTCTTGAAGCGCGCGTCCTCGATACGCCCATCGGCGCCCACCTTGATCTGCAGCTTCATCACGTCGCCGCACGCCGGCGCGCCGACCATGCCGGTGCCGATCGAATCGTCCGCCTTGTCGAAAGTGCCCACATTGCGCGGGTTCTCGTAGTGGTCAATGACTTTGTCGCTGTATGCCATAGGTAACTCCTAGTGTGCAGCCCACTGCACGGTGTTCAGGTCGATGCCTTCCTTGTACATTTCCCAAAGCGGCGAGAGCTCGCGCAGCTTCGCCACTTTGTTCTTGATCAGCTCGCCAGCGTACTCGACTTCCTCTTCCTTCGTAAAACGGCCGAGCGTGATGCGAATCGAGCTGTGCGCGAGCTCGTCGTTGCGGCCGAGCGCGCGCAGCACGTACGACGGTTCCAATGACGCCGACGTGCACGCGGAGCCCGACGACACGGCGATGTCCTTCACCGCCATGATGAGCGACTCGCCCTCGACGAAGTTGAAGCTGACGTTGAGGTTGTGCGGAATGCGCCTCGCGAGATCGCCGTTCAGGTACACCTCTTCCATCGTCTGGATGTTGTTCCAGAGCTTGTCGCGAAGCGCGCGGATGCGCTCGTTGTCGGTCGCCATCTCCGCCTTCGCGAGGCGGGCCGCCTCGCCGAAGCCGACGATCTGGTGCGTGGCGAGCGTGCCCGAGCGGAAGCCGCGCTCATGGCCGCCGCCGTGGATTTGCGCCTCGAGCCGCACGCGCGGCTTGCGCCGCACGTAGAGCGCGCCGATGCCCTTCGGCCCGTACATCTTGTGCGCCGTAATGGTGAGGAGATCGGCGCGCAGCTTGTTCATGTCGATGTCGACGCGCCCGCCGCCCTGCACCGCATCGCAGTGGAAGATGATGCCCTTCGCCTTGCAGATGTCGGCGATTTCCCAGACCGGCTGAATGACGCCGATCTCGTTATTCACCATCATGATCGACGCGAGGATGGTGTCCGGTCGAATCGCCGCCTTGAACTTCTCGATGTCGACAAGCCCGTTCGGCTGCACATCGAGGTAGGTCGCCTCGAAGCCCTGGCGCTCGAGCTCGCGGAAGGTGTCGAGCACCGCTTTGTGCTCGGTCTTCTGCGTGATCAGATGCCTTCCCTTCGTCTTGTAGAAGTTCGCGGCGCCCTTGATCGCCAGGTTATTGCCCTCGGTCGCGCCCGAGGTCCAGACGATCTCCTTCGCATCGGCGTTGAGGAGCGCCGCGACATGCGCACGCGCCTCCTCCACCGCCTGCTCCGCCTTCCAGCCGAACGCGTGCGAGCGGCTCGCCGGGTTGCCGAAGATCTCGGTAAGGAACGGGATCATCTTCTGCGCGACGCGCGGATCGACGGGGGTCGTGGCCGAGTAATCGAGGTAGATAGGCAGCTGTACGCTCATGCGGCAACCTTCTCCTCGCGCTGGCGAAAGTCCTTGATCACTGCGACTGGCTTGCCGCTCTGGTGCGCAACGAGGTCGGCGAGCGTCACGGACGAGAGGTAATCGTGCATCTTCTCGTTCAACGTTGCCCACAGGTCGTGCGTCATGCAGCGCCGCTCCTCGTGGCAGTTCTCCTTGCCGCCGCATTGCGTTGCGTCGAGCGGCTCGTCCACGGCGCTGACGATGTTGGCGACGGTGATCTGCTGCGCGGCTTGCGCGAGGTTGTAGCCGCCGCCCGGGCCGCGCACGCTCGAGACGAGCTTCGCGCGGCGCAGCTTGCCGAAGAGTTGCTCGAGATAGGAAAGCGAGATGTGCTGGCGGTCGCTGATCGCCGCGAGCGTCACCGGTCCGCGGTTCTGGCGCATCGCCAGATCCACCATTGCCGTAACTGCGAACCTGCCCTTTGTGGTGAGTCTCATAAAAGCCTCTGGGTGAATACCCGATTAATGCTGTCAAGTATACACTAATCCGACCGAATCAGTCGGACTTAGTTCCCTGACGAATCAGCTACTTGACTGCTCTTAGATCGCGGCGGGAGGCCTCGCCTTCAAGCTCCGCCACGCGAGTTTGGAGGACCTTGAGCGCGCGCTCGAGTTCCTGCGAATGCTCGACCAGTTCCTGGATCGCCTTGGCATACGGATCGTCGTGCTCCTGGACGACCGCGTAGGCGGCAAAGCGCGCCGCCTTGACGTCGGCGTCTTCGACGATGCGACCCGGGATGCCGACCACGGTGGCACCGGCCGGTACTTCCTTCACCACCACGGCGTTCGAGCCGACGCGCGCGCCGTCGCCGACCGTGAAACCGCCGAGAATCTTGGCGCCCGCGCCGACCACGACTCCGGCGCCAAGCGTGGGATGGCGCTTCGTGCCGCGGTAGAGCGACGTGCCGCCGAGGGTCACGCCCTGGTAGATCGTGCAGCCATCACCGACTTCTGCCGTCTCACCGATCACCACGCCCATGCCGTGATCGATGAACACGCACGAGCCGATCGTCGCTCCCGGATGGATTTCGATGCCGGTAAGGAAACGCCCCACGTGGGAGGTAAATCGGCCGAGCCACTTCAAGCCGTGCAGCCAGCACCAGCGCGCGAGCTTGTGGATGTAGATCGCGTGCAGGCCGGGATAGCACGTCAGCACCTCCCAGGTGCTGCGTGCCGCAGGATCACGGTCGAGGATGCAGGCGATGTCGCTGCGAAGGTGCGAAAGCATTCGCCGATTCTAGGGGTGCCCGACTAATTCGATCAACTATTCCGAGCGCTCATCGCTGCGATGCGTGGGCGTCATGAGAGCCTTGAGGAGCCCGCGCAGGATATTTACCTCTTCGCGCTCGAGCGCCGGCACGCGCGAGAAGAGCCGCCGCCAGCGCTCGCGCAGCCGCGACTGCGGCGTCATGAAACCGCTCGCGAGCGCGGCGTCTTCGAGGTGGGCGTAGAGGCCTTCGAGGTCTTCGACCGTCGCGCGCTTTTCCACCCTCGCGAAAGGCATCGCGACGTCGACGCACATCCGCACCTCGTAGGCGACGACCTGCACCGCCTGCGCGAGGTTGAGCGAGCTGAATTCCGGATTGGCGGGAATGTGCACGAGGTATTGGCAGGCGAACACCTCGTCGTTGGTGAGGCCGGCGGTTTCATTGCCGAAGACGAACGCCACCTTGTCGTTCATCTCGACGGCGCGGGCCGCGGCGCTTCGCGCGTCGAGCACCTGCGGCGAGCGTTCGCGGCCGCGTGCCGAGAGCGCAAACGCGGCCACGCAATCGCCGAGCGCGTCGTGCAGCGTTTCATGCACACGCGCGCCTTGCAGTACGTCAACCGCGTGGGTCGCCATCCACTGCGCCTCCGGTGCGGGAAAACGCTCCGGTTGCACGAGCCGCAGGTCGCTAAGCCCCATCGCCTTCATCGCGCGCGCCGCGGCGCCGATATTTCCGGGATGGCTGGGGCGGCAGAGCACGATGCGGATCGGCGGCATCCGACTAGAATACGCCCCGCAATTCGGGGACGGAGCCCGAATTGGTTCGGGCTCCGTCCCTGAACTCCATCCATGCATCCGATCCTGAACATCGCCGTGCGCGCGGCGCGCCGCGCGGGCTCGATCATCAATCGCGCGGCGCTCGATAGCGGCGGGCTGCGCATCACTTCGAAGCGCGCGAAGGATTTCGTGACGCAGGTCGATCACGCCGCCGAGGAAGCGATCATCGACATCGTGCGCAAGAGCTATCCCGAGCACGGCTTCCTCGCCGAGGAGTCGGGCGCGGCGAAGCCGGATGCCGAGTTCGTCTGGATCATCGACCCGCTCGATGGCACGACGAACTTCATCCACGGCTTTCCGCAATACTGCGTCTCGATCGGCATCCGTCAGCGCGGGGCGCTCGCGCACGCGGTGATCTACGACCCGACGCGCAACGAGCTCTTCACCGCCTCGAAGGGCCGCGGCGCCTTTCTCAACGACCGGCGGATCCGCGTCTCGAGCCTCGCGCGCTTCGGCGACGCGCTGGTCGGCACGGGCTTTCCTTTCAAGGAGGTGACGCGGCTCGATCTCTATACGCGCCAATTACAGACGATGATGCGCACCTGTGCCGGCGTGCGACGCGCGGGCGCCGCGGCGCTCGACCTCGCCTATGTCGCCTGCGGACGCCTGGACGCGTTCTGGGAGCTCGGCCTCTCGCCCTGGGACATGGCCGCGGGCGCGCTTCTCATCCTCGAGGCGGGGGGTCTGGTCGGTGACCTTGAGGGCGAACAGACCTTCCTCGAATCCGGCGACATCGCCGCCGCGACGCCCAAGGTGTTCAGCGCGCTTCTCGAAGCGCTGCGCTAGCCGCGCTCGAGCTCGGCCGCGCGCACCGTGCAGCGCGGCGGGCCGTCTTCCGGGAACTGCAGCGATTGCCACGGGATGACGTAGCCCTTCGGCCGATCGAGGCCGAAGAGATAGCCGAGGGCGCGCCCAAGCTCGCCGATCGAAAACCGCTCGATCAGTCCCGCCGCGCCGACGAGATATCCGTCGACGATCAGCTCGCCCGCTTCTTCGTGCACGCGCACTTCGTGCAGCCGGCCAAGCGGCCGGCCATCGGCATCGCGCACCGGCCGGCCTACATAGCGCTCGAGCCCAATGACGCGGCTCATCGGCCCCCCGGCAGCCGACTGACGAACTTGTCGCGCAGCCAGCGCTCGAGGTCGAAGGCCGCCGTGCGCTCGGCATCGACGTCGAGCTCGAGGTCGATATCGAGCTCACGTACCTGCGACCAGGTGAAGCGGTAAGGGTGGCCCGCTCGCTCCCAAAGCGCCGCGATGCGCCCTGCCCAGCGCGCAAAGCGCGGCCCTATCCTGCTCCAGGCCGTGACGCCGTCGATTTCGAAGTACGCGACCCGCGGCGGCGCGCCTTCGCGCAGCTCGAGGCCGATGCCGTCCACCTTGCCCATGGCGCGCTCTTCGCGGTCGCGTACCTGCGTGTCGAGCACATCGCGCACCAGATGGAGCTCGTCGCGCCTCATTGCGATCCGAACATCTCGAGCGGGATGGCGACGAGCGCAAGCACCGCGGAGAGAAACACGATCAAAACCACCACCACGTTGGAAAAGCGGCTGTTGACATGGTCCTTCATATAGATGCGGTCGTTCATTAGCAGCAGGAACGGCAGCACGGTGAGCGGCAGGATGACCGCCGTGATCGCCATCGAGAAGAGCGTGAGCTTCATGGGATTCACGCCCGCAAGCACGATCAAGGTCGCAACCGCGATGAAGCCGGTGTAGGCGACGCTGAAACGCGCGGCACGGCGCGGCTTGAGATCCTCGCCCCAGTTCCAGCCGAAGGTCTGCGCCGCCGCGTACGCGCTCGCGAGGCTAAGCTCGAGCGCCGCCCCGAAGCAGGCGATGGCGAGCGAGGCGAGGAAAAGCTTGAAGCCCCAGTGGCCGAACGCGGGAATCAGCATCAGCGCCGCCTGGTGATAGTCCTCGACACGCACGCCTTGCGGCTTGAGCGTGAGCGCCGCGACGACGATCACGGCCATGGAGATCGCGGCGCCGAAAAGCATGCCGAGCGTGGCGACGACGCGGTTTGGCAAAAGGTAGCTCTTGTCCCACTTGTCCTCGATCGCGCCGGAGGAATAAAAGAGGAAGAGGTACGGCGCAATCGTCGCGCCGACGATGCTCACGGCGAGAAAGAGATAGTGCGCCCGTTCCTCAGTCGGCAACGTCGGCACCAGGGTCGCGCGCATGAGCTCGGCGGGCTCGGCGCCGAGCTTGAATACCGCGACCACGAAGCAGAGGGTGACGAGGCCGAGGAGCGCCGTGCCCTCCTCCACCACGTCGAACGTCGCGACCCAGAGGAGGAGCCAGAGGGCGATCGCCACCGGCACGGCCCAGAACTGGAAAGGGATGCCGGTCGCGAGCTCGAGCGCAACGCAGACCGCGCCCAGCTCGGACGCGAGCACCAGAAGGTTGACGAGCATCGTCACGGCGAACGGCGCCGCGAGCGCCGGAAAGCCGAAGCGCTTGCGGATCGCGTCCGTGATGGTGTGGCCGCTGACGATAGCGAAGCGGCCCGACATCTCGACGAGGAAGATGACGCAGACGGTGCCGAGCGCGACGGCCCAGAGGAGCCCATAGCCGAAAGCCGCGCCCGCCTGCGCGGAGGTAGCGATGGAGCCCGCATCGAGAAAGCCGCCGATGCTCGTGACGATGCCGAGCCCGATGGCGAGGAGACGCTTCATCCGCCCGCGAGCTCGCTCAAGAGCGCGCGCACCTCGGCGCGGTCGCGGCGCTCGATGGCAGCGCGCAGCTCTTCGACCGGCTGAGCGGCGCCGGGCAACGGTCCTTTCGCCAGCTCTTCAGCCGCACGCTTGAGCGTTCGGCGCGCATAAGCGCTCGGCACCTCGCCTCGCAGCCAATGACGTGCAGCAAGTACGGCCGTCACGCTCCAGGAATTCGCGCTCTCGAGCTCGGCTGCGCGCTGATCGCCGCAACCGGCGAGCGCGAGAAGCACGACTAGCGCGGCAAGGCGCATGCCGGCATGCGAGTTGGCGTCATAGTCCGTGCTTAGCATGTGCGCACCCTACAACGAGGAGGTGCACTCATGGCAGGCAAATCGATCAAGAACAAGCGCAAGTACAAAGCGCTCAAGAGGAAGGGCATGTCGAAGACGCGCGCGGCGAAGATCGCCAA
>JBHELS010000131.1:0-18996 GCA_046263015.1 Burkholderiales bacterium
TTCCAGGGCACGATCGCCGTCGATAACGCCGAGATTCATGGCCGCTTCGAAGGCGAGCTGACGGTACGCAAGCAGCTCATCATCTACGGCGCCGGGAAGGTCTCCGGCAAGATCCGCTACGCCAAGATCAAGGTCGAGGAAGGCGCGGAGCTCTCCGGCGAGATCTCCATGCTCGACAAGGCGCAAGGCGCGTACCAGCGCAAGGTCGCGTAAGCGCTTCACCGGTTCGGTAACGGTTCCCCCTCCCCGGGGCCGTTGCTGGCAGTACGGGGACAGGTCCTCTCCCGATCTGTCCCCATTTATTTGAAATGGGGACGGGCCGGAACACGGTCCGTCCCCATTTGTTTTTCGGTCGCCCTCTTATCTAGAGCGCTCGCCTGAGCCGGGCGATGCCGTCGGCCAATTTCTCTTGATCGGCTGCGAAGCACCAGCGCACGTAACCCTCGCCCGCGGCGCCAAAAGCGGCGCCCGGCGCGAGGCCGAGCCCGTGCTCCCGCAGGAGCCGCTTGCAGAAGGCGAGGCTGTCGCTCATGCCGGCGATGCGGAAGAAGACATACATCGTGCCCGCGGGCGAAGCGACTTCCACGCCGGGAAGCTTGCCGAGCTCGCCGACAAGGAAGTCGCGCGAGCGCCGCAGCCGCTCGAGCGAGCGCGCGATCACCGGCTCGCCCTCGCGCAGCGCTGCGATGCCCGCGCGCTGCACGAAGACGGGTGTACACGAGGTGTTGTACTCGATCAGTTTGCCAAGGTCGGCGACGAGGCTCGGCGGCACCACCAGCCATCCCAGGCGCCACCCGGTCATCAGCCATGCCTTGGAGAAGGTATTGGTGCTGATCACGCGATCGTCGCCCGCCATGAGATCGAGGAACGAGGGCGCAACGCCGCCAGGCCCGAAGTACAGGCGCTCGTAGGCATCGTCGGCGAAGATCCAGATGCCTTGGCGCCGGCAATGCGCGAGAAGCGCCTGTTGCGCCTCGCGCGATACGGTCCAACCCGTCGGGTTGTTAGGCGAGTTGAGATAGAGCCCGCGTGTGCCGGGCGTCAGTGCGGCGAGCAGCTCGTCGACATCGAGCGTCCAGCCGGCTCGCGAAAACCGTAAAGCCACAGTCTCGACCGTGGCGCCGAGAATTTTCGGGATCTCCTGCAGGTTTGGCCAAAGCGGCACGACTTCAACGACGCGGTCGCCGGGATCGATGAGAAGCTGCGAGGCGAGCATCAGGGCATTCACGCCGGCGCTCGTGATCGCCACCTGCTCGGCGCTCGTGCGGCCGTGCAAGCGCGAGAGATAGGCGGCGAGCGCCTCGCGCAGCTCCGAAATGCCCAGGTTGTGCGTATAGAAGAGCTCGCCCGCGCCGATCGATCGCGTCGCGGCCTCGCGGATGAATTGCGGCGTCGGCTCGTCGGGCTCGCCCACCCAGAAGGCGAGCACATCGCGCCGGCCGATGCCTTCGTTGTAGAGCTCGCGAATCTTCGACGCCGCGAGCGCCTGGACGGCGGCGCGGGCAGATAGCGGAGTCAGGCTGCTTTTCCGGTTACAGTGGCGAAGGCCAGTGTAACGAAAAAAATTGCGTCCAAATTCCGCGCTTTCCGCCGATCGCGCCTCACTCCTCGCGGCGATCGCGACGATGCTCGTCTGGGGCGTGAACTTCCCGCTCACCAAGTACGTGCTCGAAGCGATCGGGGTGGCGCCGTTCGTCTTCGTGCGTTTCCTCACCATGCCGCTCCTCGCCTTTGCGCTTCTCGCGTTCGTCTTCCGCCACCGCATCGCGCGCACCGTGCCCAAGCGCGAGGACCTGCCGCGCTTCGTCGCCTGCGGTTTAATCGGCCACGCGGCGCACGTCGGCCTCGTTTTCTGGGGCATCAACCTGTCGACCGCCTTTTCGTCGGCGCTCGTGCTGACGAGCTGCCCGCTTTTCACGCTCCTCCTGCTCGCCTTTCTTGGCGCCGAACGACTGCGCGCGACGCAGGTGGCGGGCACTCTCGCCGCGTTCGCGGGCATCGCGCTCTTCCTCTCGGACAAGTTCGCGCTCGGCGCGCGCGCGGGCGTCGGTGACCTCGTGCTGCTCGCCGCGGCGGCGATGTTCTCGCTCTACACGGTGCTCGTGCGGCCGCTCGTGGCGCGCTACGGCCCTCTGATCGTGCTCGCGTACACGCTCGCGTTCGGCGCGCCGCCGATGGTGCTCCTCTCCGCGCGGGCAGCGCTCGGCGCCGACTACGGCGGCATGACGCCCGTGGTATGGCTCGGGCTTTTCTGGGCAATCGTCGTCTCGTCGGTCGGCGGCTGGATGGTTTGGACATGGGTGAACGCCGTGCGCGGCATCGCCCGCTCGGCGCCGCTCATGTATCTACCGCCGCCGGTGGCGGGCGTGGTAGCGTGGCTCACGCTCGGCGAGACCTTCACGCTCCTCAAGCTCGTTGGCGCCGCCGTGACGCTCGCCGGCGTCGCCTGGGCGCAGCTCGGGAGTGGACGGCCGCCGCCACGCGAGGCGACCGCCGTGGATGCTGGCTAGAATGCGCACCGATGTCGGTGGGACACGGCCACGGCGAGCATGGCGGCAACAAGGGCATCGCCCTTCTCATTTCCGTTCTCGCCCTGGTCCTCGCATTCTCGGAAACGCTCGGCAAAAGCGCGCAGACACACGCGATCGCGCTCAACATCGAGGCGGCGAATCTGTGGGCGTTCTTCCAGGCGAAGACCATCCGCCAGACGGTGCTGCGCACCGCCGCCGAGGAGGCGGAGGCGGGCGCGCCCACCGAGGCGCAAAAGAAACAGGCTGCCAAGTGGAAAGAGACCGCGCAGCGCTATCAGTCGGAGCCCGAGACCGGCGAAGGGCGCGATCAGCTCGCGGCGCGAGCGAAAGAAGCGGAGAAGAAGCGCGACCATGCGATGGCGGCCTACCACCACTATGAGCTCGCCTCGGCCGCGGTACAGATCGCGATCGTCCTCGCCTCGGCATCGATCATCGCCGAGATCATCGCGCTCGCCTGGGTGGGCGCCGCGCTAGGCGTTCTGGGTGTGATCTTTTGCCTGATAGGGTTCTTCTTCCCGAGCGCCGTGCATCTTTTCTGATCCGGCATTGCAAACCGCCTTGGTGTCGCCGAACGCGGCGTGCAGGGCCGAGGCATATGATGCGCATGCCATGCGCCGCATCTTGGTCATTGACGATAGCCAGGACACCCGCGAACTCATGCAACTGCTGCTCGAGCACGCGGGCTACACCGTAGAAGTCGCACCGGACGGCGCGGCGGGGCTTCGTGCTCAGCACGCGCGGCCCGCGGATCTCGTCATTACCGACATCTTCATGCCGAAACAGGACGGCATCGAGACCATCGCGGAGCTGCGCCGGACCTATCCGGATCTCAAGGTAATCGCCATCTCCGGCGGCGGCGAGGTGGTGAAAAACCCGGGCTATTTGCGCACGGCGCGCGAGATCGGCGCACACGCGGTGCTCGCCAAGCCTTTCGAGATTGGGGAGCTCCTGCGCACCGTGCAGGAGGTGCTCGCATGAGCGCTTCGTTGCTCGACGGGGCGCTTTCAGGCGCGGCCATCGGCGTCGCGGTTCTCGACACGAGCGGCCGCTACCTGCAAGCGAACGAGCATTACGCGGCGCTCGTTGGCCGCGACGCCAAGACCCTGGTCGGCGCAACCCTGCATGAGCTCGTACATCCCGAGGACTTGCCGGCAAGCCTGGACGGCTTTATCCGCGTCATCGAATCCGGCGAGCCGCGCATCATGGAGCAGCGCTGGCTGCGACCCGACGGCTCGGCCGTGCGCTTGGCAAGCGCAGTCTCGATCGTGCGCAACGGCGGCCGCGCGCAGCAGGTCTTTGTATTCGCGCTGCAAGCGAGCGACGTGCCTCGAAGCGCGCTCGATTCGCAGGCAGAGTTCCGGTTGCTGCTCGACTCCGCGGCCGACGGCATCTATTGCGTCGATCGTCAGGGCGTGGCCACACTGTGCAACGCCGCTTTTCTGCGCATGCTCGGCTTCCAGCGCCAGGAAGATGCGATCGGCAAGGACATCCACGAGCTCATCCACCATTCGCATGCGGACGGCAGCCCGTATGCGAAGGACCGCTGCCCGGTCTACAAGGCGGCGCAATACGGCCAGCATGCGCACGTCAGGGACGAGGTTTTCCACCGCGTCGACGGCACGAATTTCCCGGTCGAGTACTGGGTGCGGCCGATCGAGCGCCAAGGCGATATCCAGGGCGCGGTATGCACCTTCATCGATGCGACCGAGCGCAAGCAGGCCGAGGCGCGCCAGCAGCTCCTCAACCGCGAGATGGCGCATCGCATGAAGAACACCCTGGCGATGGTGCAGGCGATCGTTGGGCAGTCGCTGAGAAACGCCGCTACGCCGCGAGACGCGATGCAGATCATCAATCAGCGTTTGGTCGCGCTCGGCCACGCCCACACGGCGCTTACCCGCACCCGCTGGGGCAACGCCTCCATCATGGACGTGGTGGAAGGCGCTATCAGCGTGCATCGCGCGAGCAGCGCGCGCATCCACGTCAACGGGCCTCGCATGGACGTCGGCGCCAAGGCTGCGCTTGGCCTGACCATGGCGCTGCATGAGCTTTGCACCAACGCCGCGAAGTACGGCGCTCTCTCGAGCGACCAAGGCACCGTCGCGATCGATTGGAGCGTAACCGGCGGCGCCGCCGACGCCCGTTTTCGCTTGAGCTGGACCGAGCGCGGCGGCCCGCCCGTGAAAGCGCCGACGCAGAAGGGCTTCGGCTCGCGTCTCGTTGCCGAGAGCGTCGCCAGCGACCTGAAGGGCGAGTCGCAGCTCTCCTTCGAGTCCACCGGCGTCGTGTGGACGCTTCAGGCCCCGCTGACGGCGGTCAAGGAATCCTTCTAAGCCAGTCGTACCACGCGGCGAGCCCTTCGCCGCTGCGGGCGGAGAGCGCAAGCACCCGCACCTCAGGCTTCACTGCGCGCGCATGCTCGATCGCCTGCTCGAGATCGAAGTCGAGATGCGGCAGCAGATCCACCTTCGTGAGGAGCACGAGCTCAGCGGCTCGAAACATGTGCGGGTACTTGAGCGGCTTATCCTCGCCTTCGGTGACCGAGAACACCACTACCCGACGCTGCTCGCCGAGATCGAAGAGCGCCGGGCAGACGAGGTTGCCGACATTCTCGATCGCCACGAGCGCGCCGCGCGGCGGCTCGAGCTCACGCAGCGCATCGAGCACCATGTCGGCATCCAGATGACAGCCGGTGCCCGTGTTCACCTGCACGACCGGCGCGCCCGCTGCACGTATGCGCGCCGCGTCGTTCGCGGTCGCCTGGTCCCCCTCGATAATGGCTAGCGGGCGAGCAGCCTTCAGGTCGCGGATCGTGCGCTCGAGCAGCGCCGTCTTGCCCGCGCCCGGCGCGCCCATCAGATTCAACGCATGCAGTCCGCGCTCCTCGAGCCAGGCGCGGTTACGCGCGGCGAGCGCGTCGTTCTTCGCCACGATGCGCTGCTCGAGCGCCACCACTTCGCCATGGTGGTGGTGAGGCTCGCCGTGCGCATGGCTGTGCCGCGTGCCGTCGGCATGCACATGCTCGTGCAACGCGCCTTCGCAACCGCAGACGTCGCACATCAGCTAGCTCCTTCCAGTTCCATCGATCTGACGTTCAGCTCTTCGCCCGCCGTCTCGCGAATTTCGAGCTCGGCACCTTCGAGCGCCGTGCCGTGCGCGGCGACGTCGAAGCAAAAGCGCACGGCGTGCGCCATCACGCCCGAGAGCTTGCCGATCTCGAGCGTCACGCGCCGCACGCGGCGCCCGGCCGCCGCCTCATCGACGATAGCCACGATGTTGCGGCTGATGCCGAGCTCGTGCATCGCTAGCAGATCCGCGGCAGCTGCTCGCCCACCAGCATGTCGACGATGCGCCGCCCGCCCACCAGCGTGCGCAGGGTCACGCGGCCCGGCTCGCCGGCGATAACGCGGCCGATCGCCACCGCTTCCTTGCCGAGCGGATGGCCGCGCATCGCCGCGAGCGCCGCCTCCGCCTGCTCAGGCGGCGCGATGATCGCCACCTTGCCCTCGTTCGCGAGGTACAGCGGATCGAGGCCGAGGATCTCGCAGAAGCCTTTCACCTCCTCGCGCAGCGGGGTCACCGCCTCGTCGATCTCGATCGCGACCGCCGATGCGGCCGCGATCTCGTTCAACACCGTGGCGAGCCCGCCGCGCGTCGCATCGCGCATGCAGCGCACGCCCGGCGCCGCCGCAAGGACCTGCGCGATCAGCCCATGCAGCGCGGCACAATCGCTCTCGATCGGCGTCTCGAGCGCCATATCACCGCGCGCGCAGAGGATCGCCGCGCCGTGATCGCCGAGCACACCGTTCACCAGCACGACATCGCCTGGCCGGGCGCGATCGGCGCCAAGCTCGAGGCCGGCGGGCACGACGCCGATCCCGGTGGTGGTGATGAACATCTTGTCGCAGGCGCCGCGCGGCACGACCTTGGTGTCGCCGGTCACCACCTGCACGCCGGCCGCCTCGGCGCTCGCGGCCATCGACGCGGCGATGCGCCGCAGCAGCTCGACCTGCATACCCTCCTCGATGATCACCGCGCACGAGAGGTAGAAGGGCTCGGCCCCGCTCACGGCGAGGTCGTTGATCGTCCCGCAGACCGCGAGCTTGCCGATGTCGCCGCCCGGAAAGACGAGCGGATCGACCACGTAGCCATCGGTCGTGAAGGCGAGCCGGTCGCCACGCGCGGTGAGCCGAGCGAGGTCGAGGCGCGCCTGGTCCTCGAGTGGCGCAAGCAACGGGTTGTCGAACGCCGCGATGAAGACGTCGTCGATCAGATCCTTCATCGCCTTGCCGCCGCCGCCATGCGCGAGCGTCACATTGGGCACATGGAGCTTTCCGAGCCGCCGGCCGCGGCGGAGCGTCATGTCGTTCATGGGCGAGCGTACTGGTAGTAGGCGGCGCAGGCACCCTCGGAGGAGACCATCAGCGCGCCCAGCGGATGCTCGGGCGTGCATGCGCTGCCGAACACCTTGCATTGCCGCGGCTTGATCACGCCCTTCAGCACTTCGCCGCACTGGCATGATTTGGGATCCGAAATGCTCACCCCCGGCACGACGAACTTGCGCTCGGCGTCGTAGCGCGCGTAGCGGCTGCGGATGCGCACGCCCGAATGGTCGATCGAGCCGAGGCCGCGCCATTCGAAGAATTCGCGCAGCTCATACACCTCGAGCACCGCTTCGAGGGCCGCGCCATTGCCTTCGTCGCGCACGACCCGCGCATACTGGTTCTCGATCTCGGCGCGGCCCTCGGCGATCTGCCGGAGCACCATCCAGGTCGACTGCAAAACATCGAGCGGCTCGAAGCCCGAGACAACCAGCGGTTTTCCGTAGCGCTGCGCGACGAAGTCATAGGGCGCGGTGCCGATCACCATGGAGACGTGCCCCGGCCCGAGGAAGCCATCGAGCTGCTGGTCGGGACTGTCCAGGATCGCTTCGATCGTCGGCACGATGGTGATGTGGTTGCAGAACACCGAGAAGTTATCGATGCCCTCCGCTTCGGCCTGCAAGATCGTGAGCGCGGTCGACGGCATGGTCGTCTCGAACCCGAGCCCGAGGAACACCACCTCGCGGCTGCGATTCGCTCGCGCGAGCGCGAGCGCGTCCATCGGCGAGTACACCATGCGCACGTCGGCGCCTTCAGCGCGCGCCTGCAGCAGGCTCTTCTTCGAGCCCGGAACCCGCATCGCATCGCCGAAAGTGGCGAGGATCACGTTCCGCCGCTCGGCGATGGCGATGCAGTCGTCCACCCGGCCGATGGGCAGGACGCACACCGGGCAGCCGGGACCGTGCACGAGCTCGAGGGATGGAGGCAGGAGCTTCTCGATGCCGTAGCGGAAGATCGAATGCGTATGGCCGCCGCACACCTCCATGATGCGCACGTGCCGCCCGAGAGCCGCCATCTCGGCGCCGATCTCGGCGAGCAGTGCCGCGCAGCGCTCGCGGTCGCGGAATTCGTCGACGTATTTCATCGGGCGAGCAGCGTGTGCACCAGGTCCCAGAGGATGTGATAGGCGGCGACGTGCGCTTCCTGTACGCGGTGGATCGACTGCGTCGGCACGACGAGGCAGTGCTCGACATGGCCGCAGCTTTTCATGCGACCGCCGTCGCCCCCCGCAAAGCCGATGGTGACCATGCCCATGTCCTTCGCCTTGGCGAAGGCGGCAATCAGGTTCGCCGAGTTGCCGCTCGTCGAGAAGCCGGCGAGCGCATCGCCCTTGCGACCGTGCGCCATGAGCGGGCGCACGAAGACATGCTCGAAGCCGACGTCGTTCGCGACCGCCGAAAGGTGCGCGATGTCGGCGGCGAGATTGACGGCCGCGAGCGCCGGACGCCCGGTGGTGACCGGGTGCACGAACTCGACGGCGATATGCGAGGCGTCGCAGCTCGAGCCGCCGTTGCCCATGGCTAGGAGGCGCCCGCCGGCGCGATAAACCTCGGCGAGCGCCCTCGCCGCGGTAATGAGCGCCGGCCCCTGCTCGGCGAAGAAGCGCTCGTTCGCCTGGCGGGAGTCGCGCGCCTTGTCCGCCACCGAGCGCGCGAGCGCGGCGTCGAGCTCCGGCGATTCGGCGCGTCCGGGCTCGAGGAACGGGTATAGCCTCTTCACGCTCATATCGCCTCGCCGAGCTCTTTCAGGAGCGCGAGCGTCTTCTCGGCCTCGTGCTCATCGATGCGCGCCATGGCGAAGCCGACGTGCACCAGCACCCACTCGCCGACGCACGACTCGACCGGATGCGCGGCATCGACGATGCACGCGAGGTTGATGCGCCGCTGCACGCCCGCGACGTTCACAATGCCGAGCTTGCGCACCGGGTCCTCGATGCGCTCGATCCTCCCCGGAATGCCGAGGCACATCGCTATGCCGTTTCCATGAGCTGCGCGGCGCCGATCGCCGCCTGGCCGAGCGCGAGGCCGCCGTCGCTTGGCGGCACCTGCTGATGGGTCAGTACCCGGAAGCCGGCACGCTCGAGGCGCTCGCGCGTTTGCGCAAATAGGACCTTGTTGTGAAAGCAGCCGCCCGAGAGCGCCACCGTGTCGTAGCGCGCGCCGTGCTTAAGCGCCATCGCGACGAGCGCGCGTGCGAGGCCCTTGTGGAACCGCGCGGCGATCACGGGCACCGGTGTGCTGAGGACAAGATCGCCGAGGACGGCGCGCCACATGGCAAGCGGCTCGAGGTATGGCAGGCCGCTCCCGCGCAGGTTCGGAATGGAGAACGGATAGGCGAGCGAATCGTCCTCTTCGCGCAGCGTGCGCTCATCGACCATTGCCTCGAGCTGGCACGCGGCCTCGGCTTCGAACGCTTGCCGGTCGCGGCAGATGCCGACCGCGGCGGCCAGCGCGTCGAAGAGCCGTCCGCACGATGAAGCGAGCGGCGCATTGACGCCGTTACGTAGCATGACATCGAGGATGGCGCGCGGCTTGCGCTCGAGATAGCGGTAGAGCTCGAGCTCGGCGAAATTCATCGCGAACTCGGCCCAGCCCATGCCGGCCATCAAGTGCGCGTACAGGTTACGCCACGGCTCACGCGAGGCCTGGTTGCCGCCAAGCATCGCCACTGGCTTGAGCGTGGCGAGGCGCTCGGCGTGGCGATAGTCGGCAAGCAGGAATTCGCCGCCCCAGATCGTGCCGTCGTCGCCCCAGCCCAAGCCATCGAGCACGATCCCAAGAACGGGCGGCGCACCAAGTGGCCGGCCGTTATCGGCGAGGCAGGCGGCGACGTGTGCGTGGTGGTGCTGCACTTCGATGAGCGGCAGCGATTCGTCGTGCGCGCGGCTGCGCGCGAGCTTGGAAGAGAGGTACTCGGGATGGCGATCGGCCACGAGTGCCTTCGGTGCATGGTCCTCGTGCTCGGCGAGATCGCGGCGGAAGGCGTCGTAGACGTCGGCGTCTTCCAGGTCGCCGCGGGTTTGCGAGAGCAGGACCTCGGCGCCTTTTGTGAGGCAGAACGCAGCCTTCAGCTCGCCGCCGAAGGCGAGCACCTCGGGTGCGCGCTCGAAGCCGCTCGGCAGCCTCAGGCTCGGTCCCATAGCAGCACCCGGTTATTGCCCGAATCGGCGACGGCGAGCGTATTGGCGCGCGCGGCGAGCGCATATGGCCAGCAGAGGCTCTCGCGCGTCGGCGCCTGCCAGCGGTTGTCGCCCCAGTCGGCGAAGCCGGCCTGCCCGGCGAGCGCGCATGGCCGCGCGTCGGGCTCGAGGCCCGGGTAGCCCAGGAGCCGGGAATTGGCCGTGTCGGCAACGAGGAGCTCGTCGCCGGGCATGGCGAGGCCGTAAGGTGACTTGCAGTCGCGCGCGCCGACGACGCATTCGGGCGCGACCTCACCTCGGCGCCAGACCAGCACGCCGTTGCGCCCGGCGTCTGCGATGAGGAGCGCGCCGCGCGCAAAGGCGATGGCGTGCGGCCAGCGCAGCTCGGCGGCCTCGCGCGTCTCGAAGCTCGGCTGCCCAAGCACGCCATCGGCGGGCGCGCCGCTCTCCGAGGGGACGTGCTGCCAGACGAGCAACCGGCGATTGCCCGTATCGGCCACGTACAAACGGCCTTCGTGCAGCGCGACGCCGTAACACCAGTACAGCGTATCGGCGCGCGGCGCGTCGCCGGGCGCGCGCTCAGCGCTCCCAAGCACCACATCGGGCGGCTGGTTCGAAACGCGCGGCAGTCCGTGCCAGAGGAGCACGCGATGGTTCCAGGCGTCGGCGACGGCGAGTACGCCATCGGCGAACGCGACGCCCGTCGGCATAGAGAGGCCATTGCGCCCCTCGGTGGTGAAGTCGCGCTGGCCAAGCACGACATCGGCTGGCGCACCGTCGCAGTCCGGCACGCGCTGCCAGATGAGCACGCGATGGTGCCCGGTATCGGCGACGACGAGTGCCTCGTCCGCGAAGCACACGCCGCGCGGTCCGAAGAGCGTGTTCGCGGCCGGCGCGAGCGGCGCAATATCGGGCGAACCGAGCACCACGCGAGCGCCCGCAGGGGCGAGAAGCGGCGGGGCCGCGCGCATCAGCATGCTTCGAGCTCCGCGAGCGCCTCGGCGACGACGCGCGCCTTCTCGCGCTCACCATGCGCGGTGAAGATCTCGTGCGCTTCGGCGTAGCAAGCGCAGGCGCGCTCACGCTCGCCGAGGTTCCACAGGCAGTTGGCTTTGTTCGCGAGCGTGTTGGCGTGCTCGAGCGGCCGCGCCGAGCGCGTGCGGACCTTCAGCGCTTCGTCGTATGCGGCGATGGCGCGCAGGTTGTTCTCGAGCGCGTGGCTGGACGAGGCGTACTGCAACGCGTTGCCGAGATTGTTCTGCAGCATCGCGTACTCGGTGGGATGATCGATGAGCGTGACCACCTTCAGCGCCTGCTCGAAGCACTGCACCGCCATCGCCTCGCGCATCTTGGCACGCTCGTCGCTGCCTGACATGGCGAGGAATGCGGTGGCGAGGTTGTTCTGCAGGATCGCGTACTCGGCCGGATAGCGCGCCGCATCGAAGGTGCGAAGGGCTCGCTGATAAGCGGCGATGGCGTCCGCGAGCTTCGCGCGGCCAGCGCCGGCGAGGTGCTGGAGGACGAGCCCGAGGTTCATCTCGGCCTCCGCCAGCTCTTCGGCGCGCCCGCAGCGCCCGAGAACAGGCAATGCGGCTTCGAAGGCGGCGCGCGCCTGCTCGAGCGTTTCGGTGCCTTCCTCCGGCAGCGCTTGCAGCGCCGTGCCGCGGCGCGCGGCGATGCGAGCGATGAGGAGCTCCTCCTCGGGCCCGCACAGGCCGAGCGCCTCGTCGTAGAGCGCGATCGCATCGCGCAGCTCGGCGGCGCTTTTCGGCCGCCGCTGCAGACCCATGGCGATTTCCATGAGCATCTGCGCGCGCTCGAGCGGCGAGGCGCTCGCATCGCGCGCGGCGGCGAGCGCCGCGCGGGTGAGGTGCTCGCTTACGTGCATACGGGTACCAGCATCTGCTCGATGCGCGCGGCTGCCTTGTGCGCCGCGGCTGCCACGGCAGGGGAGAGCTCGATGCCAAAATCGACGGACGCCGCTTCGATCAGCATGACGGTCACCTGGCTCGGGAAAGCGTCGCCGTACATCTGTCGCCCGGCGTAGAGCGCGTGCTCCCAGCGGAAGTCGTGCAGATTGAGCGACGGAACCGGCCGCGTCGCGAGCTCGGCGCCCGGCACTTCGAAGAGCGCGCCCGGCGTGCTGCCCGAGCGGCAGGCGTCGACGATGACGAGACGCGTGGCGCCGCGGGCGGCGAGCATCACGCCGAGCCCGTCGGTGCCGGCGTCGAGCAAGCGCACGCGCGAATCGGCGGCGAGCGGACCGCGCTTGAGAAGCCGCACGATTTCGCAGCCCGCGCCGTCGTCGCTGCGGGCGGGATTGCCGCAGCCGATCACGGCGATCGTCACATCCGCCATAGACGGCAGTACCAATCCGGCTCGACCGGCAGCGCGAGCTCCGGCAGGTCGCACCAGCGGCGGTTGGCCAAGTAATAGATGCAATCGGCGCAGCGCCAGCTGTCGGCGCCGTACGGATGATCGAGGAAGCCGCCGATCACGAGCTTGCCCTTGATGTCGTCGGAGCCAAGACCGCGCAGCTCGGCTGCCACCTCGGCGAACTCCTTCTCAGTGGGCGGAAAGGGCTCCACCTGTGTCGGCAGGCCGTCGGCCAGCATGTCGGCGATCTGCTTGCGCAGGACCGGATCGTCGCCGTCGGTGAGATCGAGCTTTGCCATCGGTCAGGCGGTGCGAAAGCGCGCCAGCTCTTCGCCGGTGTGCGCATCGTGCGCGTGCACGGTGCAGACGAGGCACGAGTCATACGAGCGGCAGACGTGGCCGACCTCCACCGGGTCGCGGGGATCGGCGATCGGCGAGCCGATCAACGCCTCCTCGATGGGCCCGCGTTCGCCCGCGCCTGAGCGCGGGCCGCAGTTCCAGGTGGTCGGCGCAACGATCTGGTAGTTCTTGATCTTGCCCTCCTCGATTTCGATCCAGTGGCAAAGCGCGCCGCGGATCGCCTCGGTCGCGCCCCAGCCGCGGCCGTCGCGCTCCTTCGGCTTGATGTACCAGAGGTCTTTCAGACGGAACTCGCGCAGCATCCGCTCCGCCTGGCGATAGAGGGTGACCACCTCGTGCAGGCGCGCGAAATGGCGAAGGAGCACGCTCGCGCCGCCCATCTTGCGATACATGTCGAGCACCAGCGGGTCGTGATGCTGCCAGGACTCACCGTGCCGCCCACCGGCGACCAGGCCACGCGCGAGCGGCCCGGTTTCGAGGCGCCCGCCCTCGGCATGCACCGGCGCGGTGGACCATGAATATTTGCCCGCGAAGTCGGAGGCGTTGTTGTGCGTCGGCGTTGTCAGGCGATCGAACGGATGCGCGGCCGCCGGCTCGTCGTACCAGGCGTGCGATACGTCTTCCTTGATGAGCGCCTGCTCGATCGGCGTGTGCGTATCCAGGCTGCCCGTGTAGAGGCCGCCTTTCATGCTGACGCACGTGCCCCAGGTGTCGATGGTCGGCTTGTTGTAGCGGTCCTCGTGCGGCAGATACCCCCAGGAGAAATATTTGCCGGGTCCGCGGCCATAAGAATCCAGGCCGATGTCGATGCCCATGCGCCAGTACAAACCGAGGTCGGATTGCGCGTGCGCCGAGTTTTCCTCGAGCCAGGCGAGGAACTGCGCGTGCGACTGGATCTGCTCGTAGCGCTCGAGCGAGCAGCCGAGGAGCACGGGCTCGATCCATGTGCGCCGGATCTCCTCGAGGATCGCCCAGGCGCGCGTAATGTCGGTGAGGGTCGGGGCGCACATGACGCCGCCCGGCACCATGAAACTCGAGTGCGGCCACTGGCCGCCGAAGAGCGCATAGATCTCCACCGGCTTGCCGGAGATGGCAATGCCGAGCTCGTAATGTTTGCCGGTGTAGGGCGTCCAGCGGCGCAGCGCTTCCTCGTAGAAGCGCGAGCGCGCGTACTTCTTGTTGGTGAAGTCGATGCTAAAAAGCCCGTAGTGATGCCGCGTAACGCTCTGGAGCGACTCGCAGATCTGCCCGAGGTTGCGGGCGAGCACGGCGTTGCGCGGCACCTCGGTCTGCCAGGCGGTGTCGAGCGCCCACGCGGCGCAGGTGAGGTGCGAGGCGCCGCAGATGCCGCAGGCGCGCGGGGTGACGATGAGGCCGGCTTGCGGATCCTTGCCGCGCAGGATGATCTCGAAGCCCCGAAAGAGCGCCGCCTGCGTCCAAGCGTTCACCACTACGCCGTTCTCGATGTCGACGCGCACGTCGAGATCGCCTTCGACGCGGCCGACGGGTGAAATATCGAGTGTCTGGACGTTGCTCATCAGGGGTTGAAGATATCGTCCTCGATCCAGCGCGGCGCGGCGGCCTTCGCCACCGCCATCATCTTCACGTAGTTGATCTTGTCGACGCCTGCAGGCAGCGAGCGCGGAATGCCCATCAGGGTCTGCGTCTTGAACACCGTGCCGGGCGCGAGGTCGAAGAACGGGAACTCGGGCTCGGTGCAGCCCGAGCACGGCATGCCGGCGCGGGTCTTCGACGACTGGCGGTTCCACAGGATGCGGTTGCACGGCGAATGGGTCATCGGCCCGCGGCACCCCAGGTCGTAGAAGAGGCAACCCTTGCGCTGGCCGAATTCGGTGGCGGAGACCTTGTAGGCGAAGTGCAGGTTGCGCGTGCAGCCGTTCTGCGTGAAGGTGCTGAAGAAGGTCTTCGGCCGCTGCAGATCATCGAGCGCGACCTCCTCGGCGCGGCCGGTAACGAGGGCGACGAGGATTTGCGTCATCCAGTCGGGGTGCGCCGGGCAGCCGGGAATGTTGATCACCGGCAAGCCCGACTTCGAGCGGAAGTCCTTGCCGAGAAAACCGCCGTGGTGTTTCTTCAGGAACTGAAGGCCGATGCTGTCGGTCGGGTTGGGGGGCATCGCCGGAATGCCACCCCACGTGGCGCAGTCGCCGATCGCGATGACATAGCGAGCGACCGCGGCGAAATCGCGCACCCAGTCCTGCATCGGCCGGCCGGCGAAACGGTTCCATTCGCCGCTGCCGTTAGGCGCCCTGATCACCGTGCCCTCGAAGACGAAGATGTCGAGCGGCAGCGCGCCTGACTTCAGCGCTTGCAGGCGGCGCTTGAGCTCGTCGCCGAGCTCCATGCCGAGCGAGGGGTGCCAGACGACGTTGATGCCGAAGTCGGTGACGAGGTCGCAGACGCTCGGCTCCGATGCGTTCAGGAACGACATCGTGTTGCCTGAGCAAGCGCCGCCCTGCAGCCAGAGGAGATTTGCCATTTACTGGTTCCGCATACCGTGACGCCTGTTACACGTCAAGCCTGGAGGCTCGTTTCGCTACCGCCCCCGCACGGCGTCATACGCGGGAGGTAGAGTATAGGCGGTGCACACCATTCTCGTCGTAGAGGACGAGACACTGATTCGACTCTACGTCGCCGACTCATTGCGCGAGTGGGGCTTCAACGTCGTCGAGGCCACCGACGGCGCGAAAGCCATGCAGATCCTCGAGACGAATGATACGGTCCATCTCGTCTTCACCGACATCACACTGCCGGGCCAACCCGACGGTCTCGGACTCGCCGAGTGGATTCGCCAGCGCAGGCCCGACCTGCCGCTCATCCTCACTTCAGGCAAAGTGACCGTTGAAGCCGCGAGCACGGCATCGAGCGCACCATTTTTTCCGAAGCCTTGCGATTACGCGGAAGTCGCCCGGACCATGGAGGAGCTGCTCGCCAAGCGATGCGGCGCCTAGCCGGCGAGCGCGAGCTCGATGCCTTGCTTTAGCGCGGCCAGGTCAAAGGGCTTTTGCACGATCGGCGTGTCGCGCCAACGCTCGTGCAGGCCGCCGTAGCCGCTCATGAAAACAAAAGGTATGCCGCGCGCTTGCAGTGCGTCCGCTACGGGATAGACCGGCTCGCCACCGAGATCCACGTCGAGGAGCGCAACGTCGATATCGCGCCGCCCGGCTGCTTGCAGCGCCTTGTCGAGGCTCGACATCGTGCCGGCAAGCGTGCAGCCGAGTTGCGTCAACAGATCCTCGACCAGCATCGCGATGAGCGACTCGTCCTCGACCACGAGTACACGAAGGCCGACGAGCGGCCGCGCCGGCGCCATGCCGGTATCGACCGGTTGCTCCTGCAAGCGCACCGCAGGCGAAGGCAGGTACAACGTGACGGAGGTCCCGCGCCCCGGAACGCTGTCGATGAGGACACTGCCCCCCGACTGCTCGACAAGGCCGTAGACCTGCGAAAGACCGAGGCCCACCCCCTGGCCGCTCTCCTTGGTCGTGAAGTACGGATCGAGCGCCTGGCGACGTACCTCGGGAGCCATGCCGACGCCATTGTCGGCAAGGATGATCGCGACATAGCGTTCGGCCCCGCCCGGGCTCGCCACGATGGCACGCTCGGCCGGCTCGGCAATGCGCGTCTCGATGCGAAGCGAGCCGCCGCTCGGCAGCGCGTCGCGGCTGTTGGCGGCGAGATTCAGAAGCGCGGTCTCGAGCGCCGACGGATCCGTGTGCGCCGGCGGCATGCCGGGCTGCAGCTGGGTCGAGACCGCCACGGCTGGCCCGACGAGGTCGCGTACCCGGGGGAGAAGTGCCGCGATCAGGCCATTGGCATCGACCGAGCGCGTCTGCAGTGCATGACCCGAGAAGGCGACGAGTTTGCGCGTCAGGCCCGCGCCGTGGCCGGCATTGCGCTCGAGCATGTCGACCAAGGCGACGAGGTCGGCGCGCTCCCGCGGCAGGCGCTGGCGCAAGAGATCGACGGCGCTCTGGATGACTTGCAGCACGTTATTGAAGTCGTGCGCGACTTCGCCACTCAAGCGCGCGAGCGCCTGCAGTCGCCGCCGCTGCTCCTCGAGCTCGGCGCGCCTGTTGTCCGCATCGTCGGCCTTCATCGGGCAGATACTACGCAGCCCGGGATGACGTTTAAAGCATAAGGACGCGCAATAGCGCCGGCCGGCCATCCGCAAGGCGAAAACCGGCCTCGCGGGCGGGATGGCGCGCGAGCTCCTCGGCCGGGCGAGCCTCGAACGAGGCGCGAAACTGCCGGTTGCCGACGAGCACTGTACCGCGCTCCAGATCGAGGACATACGCGGGCGCATCGAGCGTCTCGAGCGCGGTGAAAGAGAGCTCGTGCGCGCGCAGGGCCTCGCGTAGCCGCGCAACGAGCAGCACGACGATCAGGAACGCGGCCAATAGGACGGCGCCCTCGCGGTATGAGTACCAGCTCGCCGCCGATTGGGGCATGCCGCCGAAGATGGAAAGCCATAGAAGCGCCGTACCGACCGAAAGACCCAGACCCCAGTTGCGGCCGGCCGTCCACGTGACCATGGCGATCGGCACAAGGTAGAGCACGCCGAGATGGAGCTCGTAGGTCGTGAGCTTGTCGATGATGGCGATGGCGAGGACGAGGATCAGGCAGGCGGCGCACGCGACCGCGGGGCTCGAGTCGCCGAAGAAGTCGGCCGGCGGCGGCGCCGGGCGCGCCAGATCCTCCCGCATGACGCGGTCCATTCTCCGCAAAACCGATGGCGCCGCAAGGGTGCCGCGCGCTGGCATAGCGCTTGGGCTTTTAGATCTGGACGCGCGAGCCGAGCTCGATCACCCGGTTCGTAGGAATGTTGAAGTAATCGGTGACGTTGCCAGCGTTTCTTGCCATCGCGGCGAAGATGCGGTCGCGCCAGAACGCCATGCCCATGCCGCCGTGCACCGGCACGATTTTCTGCCGGGAGAGGAAAAAAGAGGTCTCCATGAGATCGAACTCGAGGCCGAGCGCCCCGCAGAGCTCGAGCGCCCGCGTGACGTCGGGCCGGTTCATGAAACCGTAGCGTACGCGGATTCGCCAGCAGCCGTGCCCGAGCGCGTCGCAGGTGACGCGGTCGGCAAAGGAGATCCACGGCACATCGCGCACTTCGACGGTGAGGAAAACGACGCGCTCGTGCAGCACTTTGTTGTGGTTCAGGTTGTGCAAGAGCGCGTGCGGCACCGCTTCGGCGGTGGCAGTGAGGAAGATCGCGGTGCCGGGCACGCGGTGCGGCGGGTCCTTGAAGAGCGACTGGAGGAAACCCTTGAGCGGCACAGCGCCCTCTTCCAGGCGCTGGAACAGGATCTCGCGCCCGCGGCGCCAGGTCGTCATGGTGATGAACACGCAAGCGCCGATCGCGAGCGGAAACCAGCCGCCGTCGGCGATCTTGAGGAGCGTCGCGCTGAAGAAGGAGAGATCGATGAGCGCAAAAAAGCCGGTCGCGAGGACGCAGAGGGCGAGCGGGTAATGCCACATGTAGCGGATGACGAAGAAGGTGAGGAGCGTGTCGACGAGCATCGTCGCCGTGACGGCGACGCCGTACGCGCCGGCGAGCCGCGATGAGGAGCCAAAGCCGATCACGGCAGCGATTACCACCGCGCAAAGAAGCCAGTTGATGGACGGAATGTAGATCTGCCCCGCTTCCTTCGCCGAGGTATGCACGATCGTCATGCGCGGCAGGAAGCCGAGCTGCACCGCCTGCTTGGTGAGTGAATAGGCCCCGGAGATCACCGCCTGCGAGGCGATCACGGACGCGAGCGTCGCGAGCGCCACCATCGGGTAAAGCGCCCAGCCGGGAAGCAGCAGGTAGAACGGGTTCTCGACGGCCTGCGGCCGCAGCATGAGGAGCGCGCCCTGGCCGAAATAGTTGAGGACGAGCGCCGGCGCCACCAGGCTGAACCAGGCGATGCGCACCGCCCCCTTGCCGACGTGCCCCATGTCAGCATAAAGCGCTTCGGCGCCGGTGACCGCGAGCACGACCGAGCCGAGAACGACGAACGAAGCGGCGCCGTGACTCGTTAGGAACGCAAGCCCGTGCAGAGGGTTGAGCGCCGCGAGGACGGCCGGTGCCTGGACGATGCCGTAGAGGCCGGCGATGCCGAGCGCGATGAACCACGCCATGGTGACCGGGCCGAAGACCTTGCCGACCGCCGCGGTGCCACGCGCCTGCAAGCTAAAAAGC
>JBHELS010000132.1:0-15385 GCA_046263015.1 Burkholderiales bacterium
CACGGTGAATGGCAAGACGCTGGCTGAGAACCTGCAAGGCGCCCGCATCTTTAACGAGGACGTCATCCGGCCGCGCGAGCGGCCGCTGAAGAGCTCGGGCGGCCTGGTAGTGCTGCGCGGCAGCCTCGCGCCGGATGGTGCTGTCATAAAAGCGGCGGCGGCGACGCCGCGCCTCCTCAAGCACATCGGCAAAGCGGTCGTGTTCGACGATTACAACGACATGGCGGCGCGCATCGACCGGGACGATCTGGACGTCGATGCGAACTCGGTGCTCGTGCTGCGCAATTCAGGGCCGCTCGGCGGTCCGGGCATGCCGGAGTGGGGCATGCTGCCCGTGCCGAAGAAGCTGCTGAAGCAGGGAGTGCGCGATATGGTGCGCATCTCGGACGCGCGCATGAGCGGCACGAGCTATGGCTGCTGCGTGTTGCACGTCGCGCCCGAGTCGTTCATCGGCGGGCCGCTCGCGCTGGTGAAGAGCGGTGATCTCATCGAGCTCGATGTCGAGAAGCGCGAGCTCAACCTGAAGGTCGATGCCGTGGAGCTCGCCCGGCGCAAGGCCGCCTGGCACGTGCCCGAGCGCAAGTTTGCGCGGGGCTACGGCGCGCTCTTCTCGCGTCACATCCGGCAGGCAAACGAGGGCTGCGACTTTGATTTCCTTGAAGGCACGGCGCCGATCGCCGAGCCAGAGATCCACTAGCGCGCATGGAGTTGCCGCCGAATCGCTTCAAGCGCGCGCTCGCCGCCGGCCAGCCGCAGATCGGCCTGTGGTCGAGTTTGTCGTCGAACTACAGCGTCGAGGTCATCGCCGGCGCGGGCTTTGACTGGCTGCTCCTCGACATGGAGCATTCCCCGAACGATCTCGAGAGCCTGCTCGGGCAGCTGCAGGCCGCGGCGCCCTATGGCGCGCATCCCGTGGTGCGCGTGCCATGGAACGACATGGTGACCATCAAGCGCGTCCTCGACGTTGGCGCTCAATCGCTACTCGTGCCGTACGTCTCCAACGCCGAGGAAGCGCGCGCCGCCGTCTCGTACACGCGCTACCCGCCAGGCGGCGTGCGCGGCGTCGCGGGCACGACGCGGGCGACGCGCTTCGGGCGCATCAAGGACTACGCGCGGCGAGCGCACGAGGAGATCTGCCTGCTCGTGCAGGTCGAAACGCAAGGCGCGCTCGACAACATCGAGGCGATCTGCGGAATAGAGGGCGTGGACGGCGTGTTCGTGGGACCGGCGGACCTGCACGCTTCGCTCGGCCACACGGGCGAGATCGCGAACCCCCAAGTGAAGCCGGTGATCGACGACGCCATTCGCCGCATTCGCAAGGCTGGACGAGCTCCGGGCATTCTCACGCCGAGCGAGGCTGATGCGCGCCGCTGGCTCGACTGCGGCGCCATGTTCGTCGCGGTGGGCGCCGACGTCGGCATCCTCGCGCGCGGCGCCGAAGCCCTGGCACAAAAATTCAAGCAGCCATGAAACCGGAAATCATCATCACCGCCCGCGGTCACGCGGGCACGATGGCGACGCTGCAAGCCGAGTTCGCGGCGCACCTGCTGCATGAGGCGCCGGACAAGAAGGCGTTTTTCAAGCAGCACGCGCCGAGCGTGCGCGGCCTTGCCACTTTCGGCCCGATGCCGGTCGACGGCAAGGTGATGGACCTGCTGCCGAAGCTCGAGATCATCGCCAACTTCGGCGTCGGCGTGGATGCGATCCACCTCGAGGACGCGAAGAAGCGGGGCATCATCGTCACCAACACGCCCGACGTGCTGAACGAGACGGTCGCCGACACCGCACTCGCGCTGATTCTCAACACGGTGCGCAAATTTCCGCAGTCGGAGCAGTACTTGCGCGCGAGCAACTGGGCATCGCGCGGGCCTTACCCGCTCACCACCGACATCGGCGGCAAGACGCTTGGCGTGCTCGGCCTCGGCCGCATCGGCGAGGCGATTGCGAAGCGCGCCATGGCGTGCGGGATGCAGATCCGTTACCACAACCGCCGGCCCAAGGACGCGCCCCATCCCTACGATCCGGACCCGGTGACGCTGGCGAAGAACTCCGACGTACTGCTTGTCGTCACGCCGGGCGGGCCGGAAACCAGCAAGCTCATCAGTGCCAAGGTGCTCGACGCCCTCGGCCCGCACGGCTACCTCGTCAACATCGCGCGCGGCTCGGTAGTCGACGAGCCCGTGCTGCTTCGCTATCTGCAGGAGAAGCGCATCGCCGGCGCCGGCCTCGACGTCTTCGTCGATGAGCCGCGCGTGCCGCCTGAGTTCTTCACGCTCGAGAACGCGGTGCTTTTTCCTCACGTCGGCAGCGCCACGCTCGAGACGCGCAAGGCGATGGGCGACCTGCAGATCGAAAACCTGCGCCTTCACTTCGCCGGCAAGCCGGTCAGAACGCGGGTGGTTTAGGCCAGCAGGCTGCGCAGCATCCAGGCGGTCTTCTCATGCACTTGCATGCGCTGCGTCAGCAGGTCGGCGCTCGGCTCGTCGTGCACCTCGTCCACCAGCGGAAACACTCCGCGCGCCGTCTTCACCACGGCTTCCTGTCCCGCGACCAGCTCGCGGATCATGTCCTCGGCCGCCGGCACGCCGCTTGACTCCTTGATCGACGAGAGCTGCGCGAACTCGCGGTAAGTTCCCGGCGCAGGAAAACCAAGCGCCCGAATGCGTTCAGCGATGAGGTCGACCGCCATAGCGAGCTCGGTGTACTGCGCCTCGAACATGAGGTGGAGCGTCTGAAACATCGGCCCGGTGACGTTCCAATGAAAATTGTGTGTCTTGAGATAAAGCGTGTAGGTATCGGCGAGCAGGCGCGCGAGTCCCTGCGCGATTTTCTGGCGATCGGCTTCTTTGATGCCGATGTCGATATTCATGGTCGAGCTCCTTTCGTTCCGCGATTCTTGGCGCGCGGGCCGGGGACCGTCCAATGAAATAACTTCAAGGCGCCCTTCGGCGCAGGCTATGACGGGGAGCCGGCCGCCGATTGCAGCCAGTTTTGGAGGCCGAGGCTATTGGCGAGATCGACCTGCGTTTCAAGCCAGTCGATGTGCTCTTCCTCGCCTTCGAGGATGTCCTCGAGGAGCTCGCGCGTCACGTAATCCTTGACCGTCTCGCAATACGCAATCGCTTCCTGCAGCACCGGCCGCGCGACACGTTCCTGCTCGAGATCGGATTTCAGCGCTTCGAGCGCGTTCTCACCGATGAGAAGCTTGCCAAGATCCTGAAGATTGGGCAGGCCTTCGAGGAAGAGGATCCGTTCCATCAGACGATCGGCGTGCTTCATCTCGTCGATCGACTCCTTTTTCTCGTACTCCTCGAGCTTCTTCAGGCCCCAGTTGCCGAACATGCGGGCATGCAGGAAGTACTGGTTGATCGCGGTGAGCTCGTTGAACAGCACCTTGTTCAGATGCTGCACGACCTTCGGGTCGCCTTTCATCGGGGGTCTCCGGCAGAAGGCGCGATTCGACGCCGAAGCGACGGGCGCGTCAATGCAACCGCAGGCTAGATCAGTTGGTGGCGACGAGCGGCTCGGAGGCGCGCATATCGCGCAGCAGCTCATTTGCGCAATCGCGGCAACGCCCGCAGCCGGCGCCAACGCCGAGCTCGTAGGCGAGCTCATCGACCGAGCAGGCACCGTTGCGCGCGCATTCACGAACAGCTTTTTCGGTCACGGCGTTGCAGATACAGATGTACAAGAGCGCTCCTGACTGAGAACCATTATCAGTTCATAGCTGATAAAAAAGCAATCTGTAAGCGGTTACTAACGGATAAGCCGGTGTAACTACGTCGAAAATGCACGGTGAGAACGATTGACGAATATAGTGAGAACTATTATCGTCTCGTCATGGGCAAGCCTCCATCTACTGCGCAACCGGGCGCGTCCGCGCCGGTGAAGGTACCGAGCCAACATCTGCTCGGTACGCGCAAGGAGTTGGTCATCACGCACAACGGTCGCGAATACCGGCTGCGCGTCACCCAGAACGGCAAGCTTATCCTTACGGCCTAGCGCATGGGACAGGTTCTCCTGGTCACGTTGCGCGAGGGCATCGAGATGTTTCTCATCGTCGCCATCGCGGCGGCCTATTTGCGCAAGACCGGGCGCGCGGCGCTCCTCTCTGCCGTCGGCTGGGGCGCGGTCATAGCGGTGCTTGCCTCTGTTGTGCTCGGCGTCTGGCTCGCCGAGGTCGCGGTCACGTCGAAATGGGAGTCGTTGCTGGCACTGATTGCCGCGGTGCTGGTCATCAGCATGGTGGTGTACATGCTGCACGCGGCGAAGGAGATGCGACGTCATATCGGCGCGCGACTCGAAGCCGCGGCGCAGCGCCGCGATAAGGGCGCCTGGGCAGCCGTGTTCCTGTTCGTTGTGTTCATGATCACGCGCGAAGGCATGGAGACGGCCTTCATCACGGCGTCGCTCTTCCGCCAGACGGAGACCGCGTTATTCGTTTGGGGCGCGCTCGCTGGACTCGCGGCGGCCGCCGCCCTCGCGTGGGCCTGGTCTCGCTACGGCCATCGCGTCGACCTCGGGCTTTTCTTCCGCGTCACGTCGATTTTCCTGCTGCTCTTCGCGGCGCAGCTCATCATCTACGCCTTCCACGAAGCGACAGAAGGGAATCTTCTGCCGATCGATAACGCCTACTGGCATATCGCGACCGAGCCCTATGGCCCGGAGGGGGAATACGGTGCGATGCTCACCTACGCGCTCGTCCTCATTCCGGCTGTGTGGCTCGCATTCTCGGCGCTGAAACCGCGCTTCGCTCGGCCGACCGGACGCACCGCCTAACCCGCCAGCCAGCGGCGCCTCGCGTCGCAAGCCAGCTTCTGAAACCTGAAAAGGAGACTGGCATTGTCGCGCCTCTACGTCGTATTTCTGGCTCTCTGGCTTTGCCTCGTCGGCCCCGCTTTCGGCGGCGAATCGCCCTTCGGCTATGTCTACACGACGGATACGCATCCGCGTGGCAACTCGGAGATCGAGCAATGGTTGACGCGCCGCCACCGTCAGGCGACGGGCGACTACGATCTCTGGCAAGGGCGCACCGAGCTCGAGTACGGCGTGACGGACCGTCTGCAGACCGCGGTCTATCTCAACTATGCGGCAGTGAGCGCATTTCGCAACCGGCCCGACGGCACGACCGGCCCGGGCGCGTTCGTGCCCGATGAGGTCGACCCCGACGCGCGCTATGGGCGCCGCTTCTTTCAGTCGTTCTCCAACGAATGGATCTACCGGGTGCTGAGCCCCTACAAGGATCCGATCGGGCTTGCGCTTTATATCGAGCCAACTTGGGGACCCGATGAGCGCGAACTCGAGACCAAACTGATCCTTCAGAAGAACTTCCTTGAGGATCGGCTCGTGTGGGCGGCGAACCTTACCGCGGCAGCCGAAAAGGAACGCTTTCATGGTGAATGGGAACGGGAAGGCGAACTCGAGCTCACGACCGGACTCGCCTATCAGCTCGCGCCGCGATGGCACGCGGGGCTCGAGTACCGCCACCACCGCGGCTACGAAGGCAGCGGCTTTTCTGCGGGCAAGCGCGTCTACGCAGCCAACTTCATCGGCCCGTCCGTGCACTACGCTGCGAAAGGCTGGTGGATTACCGCCACCTACCTCACCCAGCTCGCGAATGCCAAGCCCTACACCGACGAGGCGCGCGAAGACATCGTCGGGGGCCGCTTCTACGGCGAGCATCACGAGCGCTATGAGCTGCGCGTGAAGCTCGGCCTTGCCTTCTGATGAGTGGCCGCTGGCCGCTTTTCCTCGCGGCGCCAATTGCGGTCACGCTGCCCGCCGCGCATGCCACCGTCTACTTGAGCGTCGAGCAGGCGCAACAAGCGCTTTTCCCCGGCGCAAGCTTTACGCCGCTGGAACGAAAAGGCCGCGAGCGCATCTGGCAGGTTTCGCCGGCCGGATGGTTCATGGTCGACCAGGTGCTCGGCAAGCACGAGCTCATCACATATTCGCTCGCGCTCGAGCGTGACGGCCATGTGCGCGGCCTCGAGATACTCGAATACCGCGAGTCCCATGGCGGCGAAGTGCGCGAGGCGAAATGGCGCGCGCAGTTCGCCGGCAAGACGGCCGCAGATCCGCTGCAGCTCGACCGCGACATTGCCAACATCAGCGGCGCCACGCTTTCTTGCCGCCACGTCGCCGACGGGGTAAAGCGGCTACTCGATCTCTATGAGCGCGAGCTGCGGCAGCGTTAGGCGCGCGCGGCCGCTCCTTGGCACGTTGGTGGAGATCCGGGTCTCCGCCGGACAAACCGCCGGTGGGCGGGCGATCGAACGCGCATTCTCCGCGATCGAGCGCGTGCACCGCGCGATGAGTGCCCAGGAGAGCACGAGCGACATTGCGCGTTTACGCGCCGGCCACCGGCTGGGGCTCGATCGGTGGACGCGCCGAGTGCTTGAGCGCGCCGAAGAGCTGCGCTCGGCGAGCGACGGCCTTTTCGATTGCGCCTGTTGCGGCTATGCGCTCGACGGCATCGCCAAGGGTTTCGCCGTCGACCGTGCGATAGAGGTGCTGCGTGACGCCGGCGTCGGCAAAGGCGCGGTCAATGCGGGTGGCGATTTGCGTCTTTTCGGACCCGACGCGGAGGATGTTTACGTCCGGCTGCCGCAAAAGCCGGCGCGCTTGTGGCTGATTGGCCGGGTGCGCGAAGCGGCAGTTGCAACCTCCGGCAGGGCGCTGCTCGTCGACCCCCGCGGCGCCGGGCGAACCAGCGCCGCCTTGGGCGTGACGGTGATCGCCGCCGATTGCACGACGGCCGACGCGCTGACGAAGCCGTGCCTTCTTGAGCCGGATCGTGCTCCCGAGCTTGCCGGGCGCTTTGGCGCGCAGGCCCTCGTTTTTCGCGCTCCGTGAACCGGCTGCATCCCGCGCACCGCGTGCTCGTCTATGCGGTGCTCCTGGTCCTCATCCTGAGCGGCGCCTTGTGGGAAGCCGACGTTGCGCGAAGCGCCCTCATCAAGGTGCACGGCGCGGCGGCGATGGCGAGCCTCTTGGTGCTCGGCAGCCTCCTCGCGCGGCATGTCGCGACCGGGTGGTCGGCGAAGGCGAATCGTGCGAGCGGCGCTTGCCTTCTCGTCGTACTGTCGTGGCTCGTGATCAGCGGCTATCTCCTCTACTACGTCGGCGATGAGACGCTACGCAGGTACGCCGCGCAAAGCCATTTCTGGACCGGCCTCGCACTCGCCGCCCTTTTCGCGGCGCACCAACGCGCGCGAGCCCGCGCTTCGCGCGGCGCTTAGAATCTAACCGTGCTCGCCCAAGATCTCATCTCGCTGCACGAGAACCCGCGCGAGGTGCCGCTCTTCAGCGAGCGCTATCGTGAGCTGAGCACGCAGGCGGCGTACGCCGCCGCTCGAGGGCTGCACGAGCATCGGCTTGCGCGCGGCTGGCGCGCCGTAGGGCGGAAGATCGGCTTCACCAATCGCACCATCTGGCCGCGCTACGGCGTCTATGAGCCCATCTGGGGCACGGTATACGACCACACGTTAATCGAAGCGCGCGGCAACCAGGCGAAGGTCGCGCTGGCCGGGCTTGTTAATCCGCGCATCGAGCCCGAGATCTGCTTCGGCCTGCGCGACAGTCCCGAGCCCGGGCGCGTGCTGCAGGCGATCGAATGGATGGCGCACTCGATCGAAATCGTGCAATGCCACCACGCGAACTGGAAGCTGACGCTCGCCGATTCAGCCGCTGACAACGGCCTACACGGGCGACTGATCGTCGGCGAGCGGCGCCCATTGCCGAAAGGAGTGGAGGCGAAGCTGCGCACGGTGGCGGTCGAGCTACACCGCGGCGATATGCGAGTCGATCGCGGCGTCGGCTCCAATGTGCTCGGCAGCCCGCTTGCGGCGCTCGAGCACCTCGTCGAGGTGCTCGCGAAGCAGGCCGAAGCCCCGGCCCTCGCTGCGGGCGAGATCGTCACGACCGGCGTCATCACCGATGCGCATCCGGTCAAGCCCGGCGAGCACTGGCATACACGCATCTCGGGCCTGGAAGTGCCGGGCCTCAGCGTGCAATTCGTGTGAGGCCGCTCGAAGGCGTTACCGTCCTCGCACTCGAGCAGGTGATCGCGGGACCGTTCGCGACACGCCAGCTCGCCGAGCTTGGGGCGCGCGTCATCAAGATCGAGCGCCCCGGATCGGGCGACGCCGCCCGCGCGTACGACCATACGGTGAAGGGCGAGTCCTCGCACTTCGTCTGGACCAACCGCTCGAAGGAAAGCGTCAGCCTCGACGTCAAGCACCCGGCGGCACGCCCGGTGCTCGACAAACTGCTGGCGAGCGCCGATGTCTTTCTTCAGAACCTCGCGCCAGGCGCCGCCGAACGCCTCGGGCTCGGCGCCGAGCGGCTGCGCGAGCGCGATCCGCGGCTCGTCTGGTGCGGGATCTCCGGCTATGGACCGAGCGGTCCGTATGCAGAGAAGAAAGCGTACGATCTCCTCGTCCAATGCGAGACCGGGCTCCTCTCGGTGACCGGCACGCCGGCGGAACCCTGCAAGGCCGGGATCCCGGTCGCCGACATCGCCGCCGGCATGTACGCATTCAGTTCCATCCTGGCCGCGCTCCTGCGGCGCGCGCGCATCGGCGAAGGCGCAACCATCCACGTCACGATGTTCGAGGCGCTCGGCGAGTGGATGGGCTTTCCCGCCTACTTTACGGCGTATGGTGGTGAGCCGCCGCCGCGCTCCGGCGCGCATCATGCGACCATCGTTCCGTACGGACCGTTTCAGTGTGGCGACGGCGCGGCGGTGTTTATCAGCGTTCAGAACGAGCGGGAATTCGCGCGCTTCTGCGGCGAGGTGTTGCGCGATAAGGCGCTCGCCTCCGATGCCCGTTTCGCGAGCACTCCAAAGCGTCTCGAAAACCGCCAGGCATTGCATGCCGAGGTCGCGCGCATCTTCTCGGGCTTGCCGGCGACGGAGATCGTCGCGCGCCTCGAGGCGGCCGGCATCGCGAACGCCCGGCTAAACAGCATGCAGGAGTTCTGGCAGCATCCGCAGCTGAAAGCCCGCGGACGCTGGGTCCAAGTCGGCTCACCCGGGGGTCCGATTGAGGCGCTGAAACCGCCGTTCAATCTCTCGAATTTCGAGCCGAAAATGGAGTCGATACCGGCGTTGGGCGAACACACCGCCCGCGTGCTGGCTGAGCTCGGTTATTCAGCCAAGGAGATAGAGCAACTTAGGGCCGAGCGCGTGCTCTAGCGCGACCCGCAGCACTCGCTGCCCATGACGCGCGTGTTCCACTCGCGAAAGCCGTCGACCCAACCGGCCATGTAAGGCACTTCCGCCGCGGTCACGCCGTAAGCGCGGCATTGATAGGCGTACTGGTTGATCTGCGGACGCAAGCCATAGGGATCGGCATCGCGGTAGCCGACCTGATACCAATCCGCGCTGCGACACTCGTTTTCGCTCATGTGCATGCACCCGGCAAGGAGCGCGCAGCATGCGAGCGCCGCAAGCCGCGTCTTATTCAGCGCCGCCGTGGATGGTGCGCTGATCGAACTCACGTTTCCCTTCACGCCAGCCTTCGACATAGCGGGCGCTGTCGAGTTGCACACCATTTCGGCTGCATGCCCTCTCGTAGGCATTGTCCTGGCGCTGCAGGCCGAATATGGCATCCCGAAAACCGACGTCGTAGGCATTGCGACACTGCGCGGCATCCAAGCTGGCACACGCTGTCAGCAAAGCGAGAGCGGGCATTCCGAGGAATTTCATAACGAGGCGAACATCGCCTCGCGCGCGCTATTCCGGCGTTTATTACCGCGCGCGCGCCTGGTCGATGCCGGCCGCGCGTGCGAGGTCGCGGTGGATGCGAGCTACGCGCTCGACCTCCCCCTTGGCCGGAAAGCGTTCGTAGAAGCCTTCCTCGCGGAATTGCTTGGCCATCTCCGACCATGGCGCAAGCCGGCTTTCCCAGCGCGCCAGGCGCCCTGCCTCGGGCTCCGCGTCCTCGCGCGCGAGGTCGGCGCATACACGAACCATCGCCTTGATCGTAACTGGCTTCGTCACCATGAAGCCTTCCTTGCCCCAGACGGCTTCACCGAACACGGCGCGTGCTGCCTTGAAGAAATCGCGGATGACGCCGTAATAGCGCGGCACTTCCTTGGAGCTGCCGCCCGCGAGTTGGATGGAGCGCCACCGGCCACGGACCCAACGGTGCAGCTCGTTGAAAAGCTCCGCCTGCAAGACCCACTTGTCGCGCTGGCTGCGACCGCCCAACCTATTTATCCGGTAGCGGAGCGGGCTGTCGCCCTCGCCGTAGAGCTTCTCGACGAGCCGCGCGGCGAATTTGCGGTCCGGCGCCGCGAACGACACTCGGTCGTAGAGGTCGACCAGGTGGCTCTTGTTGATGCGCGTCGGCGTCGAATTGATGATAACGAACATCTCGGTCGCGAAGTCCTCGCTACGCCCGTCGAAGACGATGCACGGCACGTTGATGGTCGAAGCGTCGTCCGGCCGCTCCTGCATGTAGAAGTGCAGCGCCGCAAGCCGATGCTGGCCATCGATGATCAGATATTTGGAGGAAGGTTCGTTCAGCGTCCCCTGCCCGCCTTCGCCGTCGGGACGGAAGGTGAGCCGCTCCGAAGTAAAGAGCAGGACCGTGCCCGGGATCGGCGGTTGCGAGACCGCGGTCTCGTAGAAGTTCTTCAGCTGCTTCACCTTCGAGCGCGAGATGGAGCGCTGGAACGCCTCGTCGTTGCGCTCGATCTTGGCGATGAACTGCGCGATGTCGTCATCTGCGCCGACGCGCGAAGGGGCGATTTCCTCGCCTTCGCCGTAGAAGCGGCTGATGAAGCGCACCTTGGACATCAGGTCCTTGGCGCGGTAGCCGACGAAGTAAAAGACGCCGTCCTTTTGTCGGATCTGCGTCGCTTGCATGGACGCTCCTCAATGCCCGCCCCCCCGGCGGGCGTACCGGCGCGAATATAAAGGAAAATCGGCGATCGAAAAGGCGTTTTTGGCGACTAGGGCGTACAAAACCCGAGCGAAACGACCTGCAATACCTCCGCCGTAGCACGGTTTTGTACGAAAGCGACGACGCCCGAATCCGCGGCCTTCCCCCGGGGTAGGAGCGGTAGGACAACCTCGCGCTCTCCGAGCGGATAAGGGCCTTGCCACTCGAGCGCCACATGGTCGTGGCGCAGCGTCCGTCCCAAGTTCTCGCCGGCGCTCACGAGGCTTTGCAGGCGGTTTTCGTAGGCCGCAACATAGAGCGTCGCCTGCGGCGCCAGGGCCCGATCGGAGACGCTCGCGGCTACATGCAGCCGAAATGCCTCGGCGGAAGCGCTGACGATTTCGAGCTCGATCGCCGCTCGTGCCGGCTGCGCGTTAATTCGCGCGAGCGCCTGATCGAACGCCGAGCTGCCCCACGCCCGAAAGTCTCGACCTTGGAGCATTACTTGGGGCGTATAGACGAACGCCGCCCGCTGTAGCTGCGAAAGCCGCCGCTGGCGCTGCGAAAACTCGCGCTTGGCGTAAGGGTCTTTCCAGCCGATGTAGTCCCAGTAGTCGACGTGCAAGGCGAGAGGCACGACCTCGGCCACCGGCCGGTTCTGGCCGAGCGCCGAGAGCCATTGGTCCGCGGGCGGGCAGCTCGAGCAACCCTCGGACGTGTAGAGCTCGACGAGCGCGGTGGTATGAGGTTCGGAGCGGGCCCGGCAGGCGCTGCCATAGGCGGGCATTACCAACGTAAGGGCGACAAGCGCGAGCGCAATACGCATGGCCGTTCGTCGAAACGCCGAGCTCAGCCTTACAACGGCGCGCCGATAATGGGCCGTGCAGCACGGCCCTTTTTTCGTTGCCTCGGCCGCGTGGAATTTCGGCTTAGGCATGACGTGGCTCGCCGTGCCGCTGTACGCGCATTCGCAAGGCCTGTCCAACGCCGAGATCGGGGCCCTGTTCGCAGCGCCGGTGCTCGCGCAAGCGCCGCTCAACCTGGTGGGCGGCGCGTACACCGATCGCATCGGCGGCCGGCGCATCATGCTTGGCTCGTGTTGCGTCGTTATGGTGGCGGGCTTGTGGTTCATTGTCGCGTACGGATTCTGGATGCTGATGGTCGGGCAGCTCGCACTCATTCTCTCCCGGGCGGCCTTCTGGCCCGCCACCTGGGCGATGGCGAGCGAAATGCCCGGCGAGCGCGGAGTGCAGCTCGGGCGCCTCAACGCCGTGACGAACTTCGGCCAGATCGGCGGTACCGTACTGAGCGGGTTCATCCTTGCCGCCGCCGGCTATGCGTCCACCTTTCTTGTTCTTTCGGCAATCGGTTTGCTCTCGCTATTCGCGGGGCTCGCCACGCCGGTGCGGCCCGGCCGGTCGGCTGCGCCGCACGGGCGCCACCCGCTCGCGTCTTACCTGCCGCTGCTGCGGCGCAGGCTTATGGTTTACACAATGCTCTGCGCCTACCTTTCGGCGTTGCCTTTTTCGCTCACCATGTCGTTCTATCCGCTGCTCTTCGCCCAATTCGGCCATGGGGAAGGACCGGCAGGTGTCTTGCTAAGTTTGCGCGCCGCGGGGTCGATCCTCGCCAGCCTGCTTACGGCGCGCTTCGTGCGCACCGGTCCGCAAACGCTATGGCCGGTGACCTGCGGCATAGCGGTTGCTGCGTCGGTCGGCTTCGTACCGATGATCAACCACGTCGCGCCCATCGCCCTCTGGATGCTGATCGTCGGAGCGGCAACCGCCGCCATGACGCTTTACTTCCAGATCACGATCTCCGAGGCAACCAGCGTCGGCGAGCGGGGCTCGGCGCTCGCCCTGGGCGGGCTTGGTTGGAGCGTGTCCCATCTCAGCACACCGCTTCTCATGGGCTTCCTCGCCGACCGCTATGGCATCGTCGCCGGCTTCTACGTGCTCGGTGTCTTCGCCGCGGCGTGCGCGCTGGTAATTGCCCTCACGCGGCAGTGGGCCTTCCGCAGAGGCTGAATCACTTCTCGCGGCGCCTGAGCTTTTCCTCGCGCTCGAGGATGCCGCGCTCGATGCCGCGCAGTGCTTCGACCTGCTGGCGCAGCGCCTCCTCGCGCTTGTCGCGCTCGGCGCGATCCCGGTCGCGCTCGCGCACGGTGCGGTCGAGCTCGCGCGCGAGGCGCACCTGCTCTTGCGCCTGCAGCGCGATGAGCGTCGCCATGCGGCTGAAGCCCGCCTCGCCGGCCTCAACGAGCGGGTCGAGGATTTCAGTCGCGCGTTGCGAGTCGCGCAGGGGATCTGGCAGAACGGCAAGAAGTGTGCCGAGCCGCAGCCGGTTGGCGGAAGTCGCATCCCGGCGCATCAGTTCTTCGGCGCGCGCAAGGGCCGCCTTTTGTTCCGGCGCAGCGGCACGGCGCACCTGCAGAGCCTCACCAACGATGCCGTCGGCGGCGATCACCGCCGGGGTGCGCGGCTCGAACGCCACGCAGCCGGCAATCGCCACAAGCGCCGCCGCGATCAGGCACCGATGCTGCATCTACTTATAATTTCAACAAAATTGGACGCCGATGTCGAAGCCGCAGGCCCCAAGTATCTATCTTGTCGCAGCCGTGGCGTCCAATGGGGTGATTGGGCGAAATGGCAAGCTTCCCTGGCATCTTCCTGAAGATCTCAAGCACTTCAAGCGGATCACGCTCGGCCACCCGATCATCATGGGCCGGCGCACCTGGGAATCGCTACCGCAGGCGCTACCCGAGCGCGAGAACATCGTGGTGACCCGTACGCCCGGCTACGAAGCGCCGGGTGCGGCGGTAGCGAGCTCGCTCGAGACGGCGATCGCGCTCTGCGCCGGTGAGCCCGTGGCCCTTGTCATCGGCGGTAGCCAGCTCTTCGCCGATTCACTCCCCATGGCAGCAGGGCTCGTGATGACGGAAATCCACCGCGCGTACGAGGGTGACACGTGGTTTCCGTCCTATGACCGGTCGCATTGGCGCGCCACACAGCGCGAGCGCCACACTGCCGCGGATGGGACGGAATTCGACTTCGTGCTGTACGAGCCTATTGTTTCGACTCGAACACCCGGACCTCCGGCAGCGGAAAGCCGTTGAACTGGCTCGCGTAGGCCGTGGTGTACGCCCCGGCGTTTCGAATGTAGATGAAGTCGCCCTCCTGGAGGTCAGAGGGAAGCGGCTCCTCACGCATCACGATATCGACCGAATCGCAGGTCGGACCGCCGACCGTCCAAGGCACATCCGGCCCTGAGCGATCGGTGCGAATGCGATATCTCACGCCCTCGGACGCTTCGATGATGCCGCCGAAGAGCCCCGCATCCCAGTGCATCCAGCGCTTGCCACCGCGCGTGGCCGTGCCAAGGACGCGGCACACGAAATAGCCCGCGTCCGACACGAGGTAGCGGCCAGGCTCGGCGATTACTTGCACATCCTCCGGGAAGGCCCTCAGGCCTTCGTTTACCACCGCGCCGATCATCTCGATCGACGGGATCGGCTTCACGTGCCGCACGGGGAAACCGCCGCCGATGTTGAGTAAGCGCGGCTTGAGGCCCGCCTTCGTCATCTGATCGAAAACGTTCTTCGCCTTTTCAAGCGCGACGCGCCAGTTCTCCGGATTGCGACACTGCGAGCCGACATGGAACGTAACGCCGGCGAGATCGGCACCCATCTTCGCCGCGGCGGCGACGATCTCGCGGGCATCGGCCGCCCCGGCACCGAATTTGCCGGATAGCGGCCAGTCGCTGCCGATATTGGGGGCGGCAATGCGCAAGTACTGCTTGCCGTCCGGCTTGACTTCGAACACCCGGCGGAGCTCATCCAGGCTGTCGACGACGAACCATTCCACGCCCTTCGAGGCGGCGTAGGCGATGGAATCGCGCGACTTGACCGGGTTGGAATAGAAAATGTCAGCGGCGGGCACACCCAAGGCGACGAGCAGATCGAGCTCCGCGGTCGAAGCGATCTCGAAGCCGCAACCCTCCTGCATGAGCACTTTCAGCACCCGGCGGTCGGGATTCGCCTTCACCGCGTAGTGCGGCCGTATGCGCGGCATGGCCGCGCGGAAGCGCCGTACCTTGCCGCGCACGATGGCCGTGTCCACGATCAGGAACGGTCGGATGTATTTCTGGCTTGCCGCCTGGCGCACGATCTCGAAGTCGAGGCTGACTTCGGGATGCGTGTCGAAGAGGTTCTCTTGCGGCTGCTGCTTGACGACTGCGGTCGGTCTTGGGCGAACAACGCTAACTGGGCGATCCCCCATCAAAGTGTCTCCTGGGCGAACGAACTAGGTTTCAGGAATGTCCCGAACGCAAACCTCGGTCACCGGAGCGGAGTTCCTCGGGCTTGTCATGATGACCTCCTTTTCCTCGCAAAAGTGGTCGACACAAAAAAGTGGCGCCGATTATGAGCCAATGGTCCGGCGCGTCAAGACCTTTTTTACCGCTTTTACGGTCCCTATAGCGCCCCCGAGCGGGTG
>JBHELS010000133.1:0-9094 GCA_046263015.1 Burkholderiales bacterium
CTCAAGCTTCGCGCCCATCTCCTTCAACTTCGCCGCGCGATTCTCCGGTGACGGGTGCGTGGAGAGGAATTCCGGGCCCTTGCCGCCGAGCTTCGCCATCTTCTCCCAGAGCGTCACGGCGGCCGTCGGATCGTAGCCCGCATGCGCGGCGAGCTGCAGGCCGACGGCATCGGCCTCCGCCTCGCTCTCGCGGCTGTTCGGGAGCGTGATCGCGACTTGCGCCGCAGCGTCCATCGCCTGACCGCCAAGGTTGCCGACGCCGGCGACGGCACCGAGGAGCTGCACGCCGAGGCTCGTAGTGCGCGCCATCGACATGCGCTCGCGCGTGTGGTCGAGGAGCGCATGGCTGATCTCGTGGCCCATCACCTGCGCGAGCTCGTCGTCGGTCGGCTTGAGCTGCTCCCACATGCCGGTGTAGATCGCCATCTTGCCGCCCGCCATGCAGAAGGCATTGACGGTCTTCGGGTCGTTGATGACTCTCACTTCCCAGCGCCAAGCCGCGGCGTTCGGGCGGAACTTGATCGCCTGCGCGATCAGGCGATCGGTGATCTGCTGAATTTTCTGCACACGGGCGCCGTCCTTCTCGTCCGGCTTCTCGATCTTCTGCTTCTTGTCGAGGTCGGCCATCATCTGCTGATAGGCCTTGGCCGAGCCCTGAATCGCTTCGCCCTCGGACACCAGACCGAGAAGCTGGCTCCGTCCGGTGATGGGATTCGTCGAGCAGGCGGCGAGCGCCGCGGCGCCCGTAAGCGCGGCTGCGGCCCACCGCAAGGTAAGACCGGTTTTCATCGCGCGCATTGTAAGTACCCCCTTATCTTGCAGATCTGACTGATTGTGTTCGGTTTTCTGTACAAAGCGCCTTTGCCGCAGCGCTAGATGATTGTTGGCGATGGCGGCCGCTAAAATCAATACCGCTCGTGTTCAACGCAATGCCCGGCCGGCCCCGCAGCAAGAAGCAACCGCAAGAACCCGTCTTCGCGTCGCCCCCGCTGTGGATCCACGCTTCGGCGGCCGCCAAGTGCTTTCTCGGAAAGGAAAGTCCGTTGCTGATCTCCCGTCGTCGTGAAGCGAAGCGCCGCGCGCTATTGCAGATGCTCGACCGCCTGCCAATCCGCACCGAAGGCCGCGCGGTGCGGCCCATCGCCGTGAAGGCGGTCGCGCCCGCGGAGGTGCCGCTCGCGCGGCCCACGACCGGCGCCGCGCACCCGCGCGCTCAGAAGTAGCGCGGCACCGAACCGGCGCAGGGCCGGTTCGGTGCCTGATCCGAATCAAGCGGCTTTCTTCTCCGGCTTCGGAAGCTCGCCGATCGCCGTCCTGATGGCGTCCTCGACGCGCTCGAGGAACACAAACTCGAGCTTCGCTTTCGCCTCGGCCGGCACGTCCTCCAGGTCCTTCTCGTTCCGCTTGGGCAGCATCACCGTTTTGATGCCGGCGCGTAGTGCGGCGAGCGTTTTTTCTTTGACGCCGCCGATCGGCAGCACGAGGCCCCGCAGCGAGATCTCGCCTGTCATGGCGACGTCCGCGCGCACCGGAACGTCGAGAAGGAGCGAGACGATGGCGAGGAACATCGCGACCCCCGCGCTCGGCCCGTCCTTCGGCGTCGCGCCCGCCGGCACGTGGATATGCACGTCGGTCTTCTCGAGCGCATCAGCGACGAACGAGCGCGCTAGCGTGAGAGCGGCCTGCGCGGACTCCTTCATCACGTCGCCCAGCTGTCCGGTGAGAATGAGCTTTCCGCTGCCGGGCACCTTGGAGGCCTCGATGAAGAGTATGTCGCCGCCGACCGGCGTCCAGGCGAGGCCGGTGGCGACGCCGGGTACCGAAGTGCGCTCGGCGACCTCGTTCTCGAAGCGCCGGGCACCGAGGATCGAGTGCAGGTCCTCGGGCTTGATGATGAGCTTCTCGGCCTTGCCTTCGGCGATTTGCATCGCCGCGTGGCGCAGCGCCGAGCCGATTTCCCGTTCGAGATTGCGAACGCCCGCCTCGCGCGTGTAGTCGGCGATGATGGAGCGCAGCGTGTCGTCGGTGATTTTCACGTTCTCCATCGCCGGATCCTCGCTCTTCAACCCGTTCGCCTCGAGCTGCCGCCTGACGAGATAGCGCTTCGCGATCTCGAGCTTCTCCTCGGCGGTGTAGCCCGGAAGCTGAATGATCTCCATGCGGTCGCGCAGCGGCCCGGGGATCGTGTCGAGCATGTTCGCCGTGGTGATGAAGAACACCTTCGAGAGATCGAAGTCGACGCCGAGATAGTTGTCGCGAAAGTGCGAGTTCTGCTCCGGGTCGAGCACTTCGAGGAGCGCGCTCGACGGATCGCCATGGAAGCCGCCCTGGCCGAGCTTGTCGATCTCGTCGAACATGAGCACCGTGTTCGTCGAGGCCGCGCGACGAAGCGCCTGGATGACGTTGCCGGGCAGCGCGCCGATGTAGGTGCGCCGATGGCCGCGGATCTCCGCCTCGTCGTGCACGCCGCCGAGCGCGATCCGCTGGAACTTGCGCCCGGTGGCGCGCGCGATCGACTGGCCGAGCGAGGTCTTGCCGACCCCCGGCGGGCCGACGAAGCAAAGGATCGGGCTCTTGCCGGTGGGATTCAGCTTGCGCACGGCCAAGTGCTCGAGGATGCGGCGCTTGATCTTCTCGAGTCCGTAGTGATCCTCGTCGAGCACCTTCCTCGCTTCGGCGATGTCGATCGGCTTTTGCGGCTCTTCTTTCCACGGCAGCTCGGCGAGCCACTCGAGGTAGGTGCGCAGCATGCCGCTTTCGGCGCTGCCCTCGCCCATGCGCTGCAGGCGCTTCAGCTCCTTGGTCGCGTGCTTGTGCACGTCTTCGGGCATGCCGGCCTCGTCGAGCTGCTTCTTCAGCTCCTCGAGCTCCGCGCCCGTGTCTTCGTCTTCACCGAGCTCCTTCTGGATCTGGCGAAGCTGCTCGCGCAGCACGTGCTCGCGCTGGCGCGAGTCGAACTCCTTCTTGGTCTTCTCGCCGATCTCCTTCGAGATACGCAGCACGCCCACGCGCTCCGCGAGCATCTGCAGCACCTTGTCGAGGCGCGCGCGCAGGTCAAAGGTTTCCAGTAGCGCCTGCTTCTCCTCGAGCTTGACGTCGAGAAGGTTGCCGACCATGTCGGCGAGGAGCGCGGGCGAGGTCACCGCCTGCACTACCACGGCGAGCTCTTCGGGCGCGTTCGGCAGGAGCTGAATCGCCTCGACGGCCTGCGTTTTGAGCTGCAGGAAGCGCGCCTCGATGTCCGCGGCGAGCTTCGCCTCCTGGGTGTCAGGCGACTCGATGTACTGCACGCGCGCCACGAGAAACGGCCAGCCGTCGAGGAATTCGACCGCGCGGAAGCGGCTCTGCCCCTGCACCACCATGTGATGCGCGCCTTCGCCCCCGGTGATGTAGCGCACCACCTGCCCGGCCGTGCCGACCCAGTAGAGATCCGCGGGGCCCACTTCGTTTTTTTGCGGGTCGCGCTGCAGGAGAAAGCCGACCTTGCGCTCGGAGCGCACCGCTTCCTGGGCGGCGGCGACCGAGGTTGGACGGCCAACCGTAATCGGCGAGATGACCCCCGGAAAGAGAACCGTGTTCCTCATCGGGATGAGGATGAGCGCATCCTCCGGCAGCGGCTTCATCGTGCTCGCGCGGGATCGCTCGGCGTTCGCTGTGGCGGCGGGTGGGGTGTCCTGCGCCAGGACTCGTGGGTTCATGCGCCTTCCTTCTTTTTGAAAGCCAGGGTGAGCACGCCATCGACCAGCGTCTTTTCGACGAGCTCGAGCGGCGCGTACGGGTCACCGAGCGGAAGAGCGATCTGGCGCTCGAAGCGGCCGTAGGGAATTTCGATGCGATGGATGTTGAGCGTGTCGCCGCTGCAGGGAAAGGAGCGCGCGGCGGAAATCGTGAGCCCCGCCGGGTCGATCGACACCGTGATCGAATCGGCCGCGACGCCGGGTAGCGCGACGTGCACACGCACGTGCTCCTCGGTCTCGGTAATGTCGACCGGCGGCTCCCACGCAACGGCGGCGTGCCGGAAAAACTGGCGCTGCAGGCGCTCGGCGCGCTCGAGCATCGCGAGCGCCTCGCCCCACATCCAGTTGGAAAGTTCTCGCGATCTCACCGGGCCTATGTGGCGGCGTCGGCCGCCCGAATCAAGCCCGGTGCAAGAAACGCTCCGAAATCAGGGCTGTTTCGCCGTTTCGCGGCTCGAGGCCTGCGCCTGCTCGAGGAGCCACTTGCGAAACGCGACGACGGCCGGTCGCTCGGCGATGACCTCGGGGCAGACGAGGTAGTACGCCGAGCGCGGCTTGAGCTCGATCTCGAAGGGCGCGCACAGGCGGCCGGATTTGAGGTCGGCGTCGACGAGCGGCCGCAGCGCGAGGGCGATGCCGAGCTTTTGCGAGGCCGCTTCGAGGGAAAGGATATTGGAGGAAAAGTGCGGCCCGCGGGCGCCGTCGACCTTGTCGGCAACCCCGGCCACTTCGAGCCATTTCTGCCATGCGTGTCCGTGCGCCACGAGATCCATCGCGTCGTCGTGGAGGAGCGTGTGGTGCGCGAGATCAGCGGGCTCGCGAACGGGCGGCGTGCCCTTCACGAGCTCCGGGTTCGCGACGGCGACTGTCGCGACGCCGAACAGGCGATCGGCGCGGTAGCCCGGATAGTCGCCTGAGCCGAGATGGATCTGAACGCCGGAAGTATCGCTTCGCAGGTCCATGGTGCCGGCGAGCACCGCGCTATCGAGCGCGCCTGCGTCGACCATCTTGCTCGAGGCGACGACTCGCACATCGATCTTCGGCTCGCGCCGCGCGAAGTCGGCGAGCCGTGGCATGAGCCAGCGCGCGGTAAAGACGGGCGGCGCGGTGATCTCGAGATCCGTTTCGTCGGCGCGCAGATGAATCGTCTCCACCGCCGCCGCGAGCGCATCGAAGCCTTCGCGAAGACGCGGCAGTGCCGAGCGCGCCGCTTCGGTGAGCTGCACGCCGCGGCCGGCGCGCTTGAAGAGCTGTACGCCAAGATAGTCCTCGAGGCTTTTGATCTGGTGGCTGACCGCCGCCTGCGTGATCGAGAGCTCGGCCGCGGCCTCCTTGAACGAGAGATGACGCGCCGCGGCCTCGAATACCCGCAGCGCGTTCAGGGGCGGAAGTCGATAGATCACGATGAGTTTTTCTTATCCGAGGAATGAGTTTTCATCGTTTGTGCAGGCACTTGCGCGGCCTTATCTTTGCTTCATGAAAAACCGCGAACCACAGTTTAAGACCAAGTTCTGGCGCGATGCCGCGGCGCGCCTGCCGGCGAGCGTACGCACCCGCCATCTCGCCGAGCTGCAGCGCGCGGAACGCGTGGAACTCGCGCTCACGGCGCTGGTCGATGCGATCCTGCGGCTGAAGAGCGCGCTCGGGCGCTCGTTTCATACGCCGCGCGGCGCGCACTGATTCATCGCTTGCCTCGCCGTCCGAGTCCCGGACGCCTCTCCTCCTCCTCCGGCTAAGGGCCGCTCGGGCGGCGGGCATCCCACTTCGCTGTAAGAAGAGATCGGCGCCGGTGCGCCGTTTTTTTTGAGTAGCATTTCCCCGATGAAGAGCAAGGCGCCTCCACGCGCGGCCGGCATCATCGTCTTCCGCCGCACGGGCAACGGCATCTACTTCCTCATCCTACGCGCCTACCGGAACTGGGATTTTCCGAAGGGTCTCGTCGATCCCGGCGAAGACCAGCTCAGTGCCGCGAAGCGCGAGCTGAAAGAAGAGACCGGCCTCGCCGGCGTCGATTTTCCGTTCGGCGAGGAATACCGGGAAACGCTTCCCTATTCCGGCAACAAGATCGCTCGCTACTACCTCGGCGAGACCGAAGAAGTCGAGATCGAGCTTCCCGTCTCCAAGGAGCTCGGCCGCCCTGAGCATCACGAGTATCGCTGGGTGACCTACGACGAAGCCGAAGAGCTCCTGCCGCCGCGTCTTGCCATCGTGCTCGAGTGGGCGAGACGCGCAATCAGCGGCTCCTGAGGTTCGGGGACGGAGCCCGAACTAATGGATTACCGAGCCGAGGCGCTAAAGATCCTGCCGCACGTCTGCGCGCGATGCGCGCGCGAGTTCGCCGGCAAGCGGCTGCGCGAGCTCACCGTGCATCACAAGGACGGCAATCACCATAACAATCCGGCGGACGGCTCGAATTGGGAGCTGCTCTGCATCTATTGCCATGAAAACGAGCACGCGCGCGTGGTGGACGCCGCGGCGGGCGGCAGCACGAAGGAAAGCGATCCCTCGCCGGCAAAGCATCGGCCGCTCGCGCTTCTCGATAAACTTTTGAAGAAGAAATAGTTCGGGCTCCGTCCCCGAACTAGCCGCTGTTGCGAAGGCCCGCAGCGACGCCGTTGATGGTGAGGTGAATGGCGCGCAAGAGCCGCTCATCGCCGGGCTCGGCGCGATGGCGGCGCAGAAGCTCGACCTGCAGGTGATTGAGCGGATCGAGGTAGGGAAAGCGATTGCGAATCGATCGCGCGAGGGTCGGATTTTCCGCCAGCAGGTCCTGATGGCCGGTGATGGCGAAGAGCCATCGGCGCGTGCGCTGCCATTCGGTTTCGATGCGCTCGAAGACGCTCGCGCGCAAGGTCGCGTCGGGTACCAGCTCGGCATAGCGCGACGCAATAGCGAGATCGGTCTTGGCGAGTACCATGTCCAGGTTGGAAAGCACGCTGCGGAAAAACGGCCACGACGCGTGCATCTCGGCGAGCTCATCCAGCGTGCCGCCGCGCGACTCGATCCATGCCTCGACCGCGTTGCCAAAGCCGTACCACCCGGGCAGCATCAAGCGCGACTGGCTCCAGCTGAAGACCCACGGGATGGCGCGAATGTCATCGATGGTCTGCGTCGCGCGTCGCGACGCCGGGCGGCTGCCGATGTTCAACTGCGAAAGCTCGGCAATCGGCGTCGACGCGCGCCAGTAATCGATGAATCCCGGCGTCTCCTTGACGAGCGCCCGGTACGCCGCGAAGGCGCGCTGCGAGAGCGCCTCCATGATCTCGGCATGCCGGGTCTCACGCTCGCGCGGCGCCCGGCGCGCGAGGCTCGCTTCTACGGTCGCGGCGGCGAGCGTCTCGAGGTTTCGCCGGCCGCTTTCCGGATCGGCGTACTTGCTCGCGATCACCTCGCCTTGCTCGGTGAGCCTGAGCGCCCCGTCGACCGTTCCCGGCGGCTGCGCGAGCACGGCCTCGTAGCTCGGGCCGCCGCCGCGGCCAATCGTGCCGCCGCGGCCGTGGAAGAGGCGCACGCGCACGCCGTGCGCCTGGCCGACCTCGCGCAGGCGCTCGGCCGCCTTGTAGAGGGACCAGTTGGAGGTGACGTAGCCGCCGTCCTTGTTCGAGTCGGAGTAGCCGAGCATCACTTCCTGCTCGGCCCCGCGCCCTTCGACCCAACGGCGATAGAGCGGCAGCTCGAGCGCCGCGCTCATCACGCGGCCGCAGTTTTCGAGGTCGGCGATCGACTCGAATAGCGGCACGATGTCGAGCTCGAGCGGCGCCGCCGCGTGCGGCTTGAGCAGTCCCGCTTCGCGCGCGAGGACGCCCACTTCGAGGAGGTCCGAGACCGAGTCGCAGTGCGAGATGACGTAGCGCGGCACGGCGCGCGCGCCGTAGCGGCGCCGGCCGGCGGCGGCGGCTTCGAGCACGGCGAGCTCCTTTTGCACGAGCGCGGAATACTCGACGTAAGGCGAGCGAAACGGGCGCGGGCTCGCGAGCTCGCGCGCGAGAAGCTCGACGCGCGCTTCTTCTTCGAGGTCGGCATAGCGGGCAACGCCGGCACGCGCAAGGAGCTCGGCGACCGCCGCTTCGTGCACGTCGGAGCTCTGGCGCAGGTCGAGCGGCGCGAGATGAAAGCCGAAAAGCGACGCCTTGCGCCGTAGCGCGCGCAGGCGCCCCGTGGCGAGCAGCGCGGCGCCCTGCGACTCGAGCGCTGCGGCAATCGTGTCGAGCTCGCCCGCGAACTCCCCGGCGCTCGCGTAGGGCGCGCCTTTGCCGATCGGAGCCGGGCTCGCGCGCTGCTCGGCGAGCGCTTCCATCGTCGCCGCGAGCCGCGCGTAGATGCCGGTCAGCGCGCGCCGATACGGCTCGTCCTGGCGGTGCGCCGAGCCATCGCCCGAGCGCTCGGCGAGCGCGTGCACCGCGGGCGCGACCCGTGCGAGCCGACCCGAAAGTCCGAGCTCGCGTCCGAGGAGATTCACCTCCTCAAGATAGTGCGGAAAGAGCAAGCGCGCATGCAGCGTCTGCGCCGAGCGCAGCACCGTCGCATCGACGTTCGGATTGCCATCGCGATCGCCGCCGATCCAGCTGCCCACGGTGAGAAAGGGCGGCAGCCATGGAAGCTTCGGCAGTGAAAAGCGCTCCGCGAGCGCATGCTCGAACTCGGCGTAGAGCCGAGGCAGCTCGGTGAGGAAGGTCAGCCGAAAGTAGTTGATGCCGTTCGTGACTTCGTCCGCCGCCTGCAGCGTCGCCATGCGAAGCATCGAGGTGAGCCACAGGCGCAGCACCTCGGCATGAATGGCCTGATCTCGCTCGGGCGCCGGCGTCTGCCCGAGCAGGCGAGCGATCTCGCGCTCGGTGTCGAGAATGCTCTGGCGCTGCACTTCGGTCGGATGCGCGGTGAGTACGGGCGCGACATGCGCTCGTGCAAACCATTTCATCAGCACCTCGAAGCCGACATGGCGCACTTCATCGAGCGCGTGCGACATGCTGCCCGGACGCCGCGGCGAGCGCGCTTCGGCGTAGGCGCGCCGGCGCCGATGCTGCTGCTCGTCCTCGGCGATGTTCAAGAGATGCGAGAAGAAGCTGAAGGCGCGCGCGACGTCCATCGTCTGGTCGAGATCGAGCGCGTTCAGCAACCGCTCGAGCTCGGCTCTTCCGGCGTTCTCGCGCCGAAACGCGACCGCCGCCTGACGGATGCGCTCGATGCGAGTGAGCGCATCCTCGCCCGCCTGGGCGCGGATCACTTCGCCAAGGAGCCGCCCGAGCAAGCGGCGATCCTCGCGCAGCACGTTCTCCTTGTCGTCGGCCGGGACTGGAATCGCCGCCATCGCGAGGCGTAGGATAGCCGCGCGGACCTAAAGGAGGTGCCTATGTGTT
>JBHELS010000134.1:0-6629 GCA_046263015.1 Burkholderiales bacterium
GCGGTCCTGAACGCGGTGGTCGCCACCTCGATGCTCACCACGCCGCTCCTCGGGATGCTCTACCTGCGCTACGTCGTGCCGCACCTCGGCCCGCGCACCGAGCGTGCAGCGGACGCGATCTCGGAAATCAATCCGGTGATCGTCGCGGGCTTCGGCCGCTTCGGGCAGGTCGTGGTGCGCGTGCTGCGCGGCCTCGGAATCCGCGCCACGGTCATCGATCACGACCCCGAGCAGATCGAGACGGTGCGCCGCTTCGGCTTCAAGGCATATTACGGCGACGCGACGCGCATGGACCTCCTCGAATCGGCGGGCGCCGCGCGCGCCAAGCTGCTCCTCGTGGCGATCGATGATCCGGAAGCGGCCATGCGCCTCGTGAGGCGCGTGCGCGTGCGCTTTCCGGCGCTCGAGCTCCTCGTGCGCGCGCACAGCCGCACCGACGCGTACGAGTACGCGGAGCTCGGCGTGCCCGCGGTGCGCGAGATGTTCAGCTCGGCGCTCGATGCGGCTTCGCAGCTACTGCTGCGGCTCGGCTACGCGCCCGACAACGTGCAGCGCATCGTGCAGCGCTTCCGCGAGTACGACGAGCGGCAGATTGTCAGTGGCGCCCCACATCGCAAGGACACCAAGAAGCTGATCGAGCTCACCGAGCAGGGGCGGCGCGACATCGCGCAGCTCCTCGCATCCGAGCTCGCCGCGATGCGGCTCGACGAACACGATGCTCCTCGCGCTGCTCAGCACCTCGCGCAGGAATAGGCCACAAGGTCCGCATAAATAACGACGAATTCCACGGCGGAGTAGCGCCGTGGCGAAAATCATTCGATCGTCAATGGCGGAAAAGTCGCGCGCGCTCTTGCGCTATCGGCGGTTTTTTGTCGTAGGATGCCGCCATGCCGAAGAGCCGCGGCACCCCCAGTTCGAAGAAACGGGCGACGAGCAAGCGAACGGCCGAGACGCCGGCCAAGGAAAACGCACCGCTCGCCGGGCACGTGATCGAGCGTCCGGACGGCTTCTACTGGGAGTCGGCGGCGAAAAAGCGCGAGACCCGCGGGCCCTTCACGACGCTCGCCGAAGCGCAGGCCGACATGCTGTCGGACGGCGGCGAGGGCGGCGACGACGAGGAAGCCGAAGTGCCGCAGGACCTGCACGAAGCCGAATCCGAGCTCGGCATCTCCGAGTGGATCGACCCCGACACCGGCGGCCCCGCCGAGGACCACATCCCGCGCATCGAAGATCACTGACCCGAGTTCGGGGTCAGGGCCGTAATTGTCGTAACTCGCGGCAAGGAAGCGCCGCGAAAATCATTTCGTCGCCACGTCGGCGAGAAGCGCGTTCAAGGTCTGCGGGTCGACCGGTTTCGTCAGGTGATGGTCGAAGCCCGCGTCGCTCGCCCGGCGCCGGTCGGCATCCTGTCCCCAACCGGTGAGCGCGACGAGCGTCACGCCAGTGCCTTCGCGCCGGCGAAGCGCACGCGCAACGTCATAACCGTTCGTTCCGGGCATGGCGATGTCGAGTATCGCGACGCGCGGGCGGAATTCGCGCACCGCGTTGAGCGCCGAGTCGCCGTCGTAGGCGACACGCACCTCGTGTCCATAAAGGGCGAGGATGCGCTGCAGGGAATCGGCAGCGTCGCGGTTGTCGTCGGCCACCAGGATCCGCAGCGGCGGCGTCGAGCGCATCTCGACAGGCGCGGTAGTCGGCTTGCTCGCGAGCGGCGTGGCGCCGATCGGTAGACGCACCACGGCCTCGAAACCGTGTCCTGATTCGCTCACGCGCTCCTCGAGGCTGCCATGGTGGAGCGCAAGGATGCCGCGCACGAGCGCGAGGCCGACGCCCTGCTCGCTCGGCCGCGCTGCGCCCGTGCCGGCGTCTTCCACCCGTACCAGTACCGCGCCCGTCTCCACCGTCGCCGTCAGATTGATGGAGCCGCGCGCCTTCATGCGGCTCGCCGCGTCGCGAAGAAGAATCGAAAACACCTGCGCGAGGCGCGCCGCATCGGCATCGATCAGCACGCGCTCGCTCGGCAGCAGCACGGAAAGATGATGTCCCGCGGCGTTGATCTGCGGCCGACTCGCCTCGAGCGCCATGTCGATCACCACCTCCAGCGGCAGCGAGCTTTTCTTCAGGTCGAACTTGCCGCGCGAGATACGCTCGATGTCGAGGATGTCGTCGATCAGCCGCGAGAGCTGCTCGATCTGCCGCTCGATCACGACCTGGCTCCACGCGACTTCCGGGTCCTGCGAGCCCTTGCGGCCGAGGATGCTTACTGCGTTCCTGATCGGCGCGAGCGGATTTCGGAGCTCATGCGCGAGCGTGGCGAGAAATTGGTCGCGCTTTCGCTCGGCTTCTTTCGCGTCGTGGATGTCCATCCCCGTAGACACCCAGCCGTCGATGCGGCTCGCGGCGTCCACGGTGGGCGTATAGGCCCATTTGATCCAGCGCCGGCCGAGGCCCGGCAAGGAGACGAGCCGCTCGTATTGCACCGGCTCGCCCGCGAGCACTCGATCGACGAAAGGCTGGATCTCACGCATCGCGGCGGCGCCGATCACATCGCCGATGCGCGCGCCGATCAGCTTCTGCGCCGCGCGCCCCGCCCATTCCGCGTAAGTCGGACTGACCCAAAGAAAGCGGCCGTTGCGGTCGCACCGCACGGCAGCGACCGGCATCGTGTCGGTGACGACCCGCGATTCCTCGCGGGACTTTCTTTCTTCGCTCCCCATCGCGGAGCGGCATGGTAGCGAAGGCGCGAGGGCGCCAATATCCTCCTTTGCACTACAACTCACCATGTTTCACGCTCGAGCGGCGGCGGCGCTCGAGATCGCTTCGTCGAGAAGCGCCGGATCGACGGGCTTCGTGAGATGGCGGTCGAATCCCGCTTCGCGCGCGCGACGCACATCCGCTTGCTGACCCCATCCTGTGAGCGCGATCAACGCCATCGATTCGCCATAGCGGTCCCGCAGCCGCTGTGCGACCTCGTAACCGCTCGCGCCCGGCATGCCGATGTCGAGGAGGACGACGCGCGGACGAAAGGATTCGCAAAGCGCGAGCGCGCCGGTCCCCTCGTACGCGGTCTTCACTTCATAGCCGTACAAGGCAAGCAGCCGTTCGAGCGCGTCCGCGGCATCGCGATTGTCGTCGGCGACGACGACGCGCACGCCGGAGCGCGCTGATGCGTGCTCGGCGCTCGCGGGCGTCGACGACACGACGGGCGCAAGGCGCGCGAGCGGCAGCCGCACTTCGAAGCGGCTGCCTTTCCCGGGGCCACCGCTCGCCGCGTTCACCGTACCGCCATGGAGGACGACGATGCCGCGCACGAGCGAGAGGCCGATGCCGAGCCCGGCGTCGGCGGCCTGGTCCGCCGCCCATTGCACGAAAGGCTCAAAGATTCTCTCCGCAAGCTCCGGCGGAAAACCGCGGCCCGTATCCTCGACCACGATCAGCACCTCGCCGCCGCCGCTTTCGATGCCGAGCGATATGGTTCCGCCCGCGGGCGTGTATTTGGCGGCGTTGTTGAGAAGGTTGGAAAGCATTTGCGCGAGGCGCGTAGCGTCGGCTTCGAGGACCAGCGGCTCCGGCGGCAGGCGCGTGAGCAGGCGCTGGCCCGCGGCTTCGATGTGCGGGCGGCTCGTCTCGAGTGCAGCCGCGATGACCGAACCGAGCGCTACGCGTTCCTTGCCAACGAGGAGCTTGCCGCTCGAGATGCGCGCGACATCGAGAAGATCGTCGATGAGACGCGTCATGTGCGCCACCTGCCGTTCGATGACCGCGCGGCTCCAGGCGCGATCTTTCTCCGCCACGGCGTCGCGCCCGAGGATCGCCACCGCCGTGCGGATCGGCGCGAGCGTGTTCCTGAGCTCATGGACAAGCGTCGCCAGAAATTCGTCCTTACGCCGGCCCGCCTCTTCTAGCGCCTGCTCCATTTTCTTTCGGCTGTCAATGTCGGTGATCACCGCGACCCAGGCGCCGCCCGGTACGGGCGCAAAGCGCACGTTCACCCAACGCCGCCCGACCGCGGGGTACTCCGCCTCGCGCTCGTACATGACGGGCTCGCCCGCTAGCACGCGCTCGATATAGGGTCGGATATCGGCGAGCGCGCGGCTGCCGATCACCTCCTCCATCGAGCGACCGATCACCTCTTGCGGCGTGCGCCGCAGCCACAGCGCCGCGAGCTCATTCACCCACAGGTAACGCAGATCGCGGCTGCAAAGCGTGACGACCGCCGGCATGGCATCGGCGACCTGCTGCAGCTTGTTCTGCGCCTGCGCAAGCTCCTGCTCACTCTCCTTCCTCTTGTTGATGTCATAGACGACGGCGACCCAGCCCGTGATCTCGCCCCCCGGACCGCGGCTCGGCGTATAGCTCGCCGCGACCCAGCGCCGGCCGAGCCCCGGGTAATCCGCCAGCCGCTCGTAGGAGGGCGTGCCGCCGCCGAGGACCGCGTCGATGTGCGGGCGGATATTCGCGAGCCCGGCCTCGCCGATCACCTCGGCGAGCGGCCGCCCGACGATCTCGGCCATCGGTTTAGCGATCCAGTCGCAGTAGACGCGATTCACCCAAATGACGCGGGTATCGGCAGCGCAATGAATGAGCGCGGCGGATACCGTGTCGGTGACGAACTGCAGCTGCGCCTCGCTTTGCCGCTCGCGCGTGACATCCATGGTGATCGAGCCGACGTAGCGACGCCCCTCGGCGTCCGTCAGCGGAAACTTGACGCTGCGGAGCACGCGTTCGTTCTCGGCTGTTGCGAAACGCAGGTCGTAGAAGCGCGGGGCGCCGCTTTCCAGCACGTCGCGATCGTGCGCGCGTATCTCGCGCGCGATTGCGGGCGCAAGAAGCTCCTCGTCGGTGCGGCCGCCCCAGTCGGCGCGGCCGATCAGCTCCTGCGCCGAGCGATTCACGAACACATACCGGCCTTCCTCGTCCTTGAGGAAAACGCTGTTGGGCGTGTGCTGCATGAAGCCCCGAAAGCGCCCCTCGCTCTGCTCGGCACGGCGGCGAGCGCGATACATGGCGCCGCCGCCCGCGGCGATGAGGAGCGAGGAGAGCAGGTACGCCGCGAGCTCCAGCGCCTGCGGCACGCCGCCGAACGCAATGGTGCCGCGCGGCTCGACGAACCACCATTGCGCCCCGAGCCAGCCGAGCGCCGCGGCGGCAAGCGCGGGCCGAGCGCCGCCGTACCAGGCGGCGACGATCAGCGCCCCGAACACGGAGACGTAGGGCACTCGCTCGCCGAGCCACGGATCGAGGAGCGCGCGCACGAGGAGCGCGACGCCGAGCGCGGCGAGCGCGATGAAATACGGAGCGAGGCGCGAGCGCAAGCCGCGAATATTACGCGGCGCGTCTTGCGTCGAGCAGGTCCTTGCGAAGCGATGCGCCCTGGCGCAGGAGCTCGCGCTGCACTTCGCCGACCGGCACGTTGCGCGGCAAAAGGCCGCGTCGCGCCGCGAGTGCCGCGCACACGCCCGCCGCCTGGCCGGTCGCCATGACGATCGGCATCACGCGATAGGACGAATGCGCCTCGTGGGTTCCCGAGATGCAGCGCCCGGCGACCAGCAAGCCTTCGGTATTTCGCGGCAGGAGGCAGCGCATCGGGATGTCGTACGCCTCGCCGGCAGGCAGGCGCTTCAGCACCGTCCCGGTTCCGGTCGGATTGTGGATGTCGATCGGATAGGCGCCACGCGCGATCGCGTCGTCGAACTTGCGCGCCGCGAGCACATCATCCGCCGTCAGTTGATAGTCGCCGAGGATGCGCCGCGTCTCGCGCACGCCCGCCTGCACGCCGCTTTGCGCGACGTAGGACTTCTCGAACCCCGGCACGTAGCGGCGCAGGAACTCGGCGATCTGGCGCATCTGCTTTCGGCTCGCCCACTCGGCGAACGCGAGGTCCCAGACGTCGGTGCCGAGGACGCGCGTCACGCGCGTGCTGTTCACGCTCACCTCTTCCTCGTGCGGCGTGGCGAAGAAGAGGATGTCCTCGCGCGGCAGCCTGAGCTCGCCCGCCTCGCTCGCTTCGCGCACCAGATCCCAGAGGCCGTGCACGCCGCGCCACTGCTTCGGATGCTGCTCGACATAGGCCTGGAATGCCGCGCGCTGGAACTCGACCACACGGAACATGAGCGTCATCGGCTGCACCAGACCGTCGGCGCGGCCGATCTCGGCCGGCGCTCCGGCCTGCACCGCGAGGTCGCCGTCGCCCGTGCAGTCGATCGTCACGCGCGCCCGCAGGGCGAGCGGGCCCGACTTCGTTTCCACCACCGCGCCTTCGACGCGCGAGCCGCCGAGGACGCCGCTCGCGAAGGAGTGGAAAAGGAACTGCACGCCCGCCTCATCGAGGAGCTCGAGCGCGATCAGCTTGAACCATTCCGGATCGAACGGCACCACGTAGCCGGTCGCGAGCGAAGGCTCGATCGCGCCGCCCGCCTTCACCAGCTTTTCCAGAAGCGTCTTCAGCGCGCCGGCGACGATCGCCTCGCCCGGTCCGTGATCGGTGGGAAGGAGCGTGGTCGCGCCTTTCTTCTCCTTGGTCGGCTGCGATGTGTGGAACGACATGAGCGGCATGACGAGCGCGGCGGTGGCATTGCCGCCGAGAAAGCCGTAGCGCTCGGCGAGCACAACGCGCGCACCGGTCTGCG
>JBHELS010000135.1:0-8391 GCA_046263015.1 Burkholderiales bacterium
TTCGACAACGACCAGGCGAACAACTTCCGCAACCAACCCACTTACGCGCTCGTCGACGTGAAGCTCGAGCACCGGCCGGCGCGCCGAATCGAGCTCGCGCTGGAAGTGCGAAACCTCTTTGACAAGCGCTATTTCAGCTACGGCGCGGTGAATGACTCGATCGCGCCGACGACCTTCAGCGCGTTGCCGGAATCGGGCCGCGCCGCTTACGCGTCGGTGGCCTGGCGGCTCGATTAAGGTACGCTCGCGGGATGGTGAAGGACGCCGTCCCGCTCGCACGATGCTCGCGGGCGCTGGTCGTCAAGCTGCGCCATCACGGCGACGTGCTGCTTGCGGCGCCCGTACTCTCGGTGCTGAAGGCGCATGCGCCGCGCCTCGAAGTCGACGCGCTCGTCTACGACGACACCGCGCCCATGCTCGAAGGTCATCCGGCGCTCGCGCAACTGCATCGCATCGGGCGCGGCTGGCGCGAGCTTGGCGCGTGGGCCCGTATGGCGCGCGAGCGCATGCTCTTTCGAGCTCTACGAGGGCGCGGCTATGACTTGCTCGTACACCTCACCGAGCACCCGCGCGGCGCCTGGCTGGCGCGGCTCCTCGGCGTGCGCTACAGCGTCGCGCCGATCGTGCGCACGCGCGGGCGATGGTGGTCAAAGAGCTTCTCGCACCTGTACCCGCTCACGCCTAAGCGCCACCAGGTGGAGGTGAATCTCGATGCGTTACGCCGCATCGGCCTGCAACCCGATGTTGACGAGCGCGCGGTGGAGTTCGTGCCGGGCCCTGCCGCCGAACGCAACATCGCCGCCCTCGCGCTCCCGGCGGCGTTCGTGCACATGCATCCGGCGTCGCGCTGGCATTTCAAGACCTGGCCTGCCGCGCGCAACGCCGAGCTTGCCGACCGTCTCGGGGCCGAGGGCCATGCGGTGGTCCTCACGTCTGCGCCCGAGGAAGCAGGGTTCATCGACGAGATCGTCGGCAAGATGGCGACGACGCCGATGAATCTCGCCGGCCAGCTGTCACTGAAGGAGCTCGGGGCGCTCACGTCGCGCGCGCGGCTTTTCATCGGTGTCGATTCGATGCCGATGCATCTCGCCGCGGCAATGGGCACGCCCACCGTGGCCCTTTTTGGGCCAAGCGGAGAGCACGAGTGGGGGCCATGGACCGCGAAGCGCCGCGTCATCACTACGACGCACAGCTGCCGGCCCTGCGGGCTCGACGGTTGCGGCGGCGGCAAAGTCAGCGAATGCCTGACGCAACTCCCGGTCGACGCGGTGCACGCGGCGGCACGGGAGCTCCTCGCGATGCCGGCATGAAGCTGCGCCTTGCGATCGTGCGCCAGCGATACAACGCCTACGGCGGTGCCGAGCGCTTCATCGAGCGTGCGCTACCGGCGCTCGAACGTGCCGGCGCCGAGGTCACGCTGATCGCACGCCAGGCGGAAGGTTGGGGCGCGCGGCGAGTGCTCCGCATCAATCCGTTCCACATCGGCAAGCTATGGCGCGACTGGTCCTTTGCGCGCGCCGCGCGCGCGGCGTGGCGGGGCGAAGGCTTTGACCTTGTCCAGTCGCACGAGCGAATTCCGGGCTGCGACATCTATCGCGCCGGGGACGGCGTGCACCGGCGCTGGCTCGAGCTGCGGGCGCGCGTCGCCTCGGCGGTCGAGCGCCTCGGCATCGCCCTCAATCCCTATCACCGCTACCTCTGCCGCGCTGAGCGGCGGCTCTTCGAGCATCCGCGGCTGCGCGCCGTGATCTGCAATTCGCTCATGGTGGCCTACGATATCCGGCGCGGATTCCGGATTGCGCCGGAGAAGCTACATGTCATCTATAGCGGCGTCGACCTCGAGCATTTCCACCCGCGTGTCGCGGCGGCGCTTCGCGGTCCGGCGCGCGCCGAGCTCGGCTGCCAGCCGCGCGATACGTTGTTTCTTTTCGTCGGCTCGGGCTTCGCGCGCAAGGGCCTGGGCGCGGCGATCGAAGCGTTGCGGCTCGCGCAGCATCGTTCGTTCTGGCTCCTCGTCGTCGGCAAGGATCGCGAAACCGTGCGTTTTGCCACGCAGGCAGCGCCGCTTGGCGAGCGCGTACGTTTCCTCGGCGCGCGGGACGACGTGCGCCCGCTGTACGCCGCCGCTGACTGCCTTATCCTTCCCACCCGCTACGATCCTTTTCCCAATACGGTGCTCGAATCGCTCGCCATGGGTGTTCCCGCGATCGTGAGCTCGCGCGCAGGTGCGGCCGAGATCATCCAACGGGGCGTGAACGGCTGGGTATGTGAGGCGGATCAGCCGGCAGCGCTTGCGAAGCTGATGCGGGAGGCCGACGAAGCCGTCCGCGGCGGCCACATGCCGGCCGCCGCGCGTGCGAGCGTCGAGCGCTTCGGGCTGGACGAGATGGTGACGAAGCTCGCCCGCCTGTACGCAAGCCTGCGACAGGCGGCCTGATGCGGCAGGCATCGCGCGAGCTCTACGCCAGGTTGCTCTCCTACGTGCGGCCGCACGCGAATGTCTTCGCGCTTGCCGTGCTCGCCAACGTGGCGGCCGCGGCCACCGAGCCCCTCTTCCCCGCGCTCATCAAGCCGCTCCTCGACAAGGGATTCGGCGCGCAGGGGCCGAGCGTGCCGGCGATCGTGTTCGCCGCAGCGATCGTCGGCATCTTTGTCGTGCGCGGCATCCTGACCTTCGCCGGCTCGTACTTCATGAACTGGGTGTCGAGCCGCGTGGTGCTCGAGCTGCGTACGCTGATGTTCGCACGGCTGCTTCGCCTTCCGACCGGCTTCTACGATGAGCACACGTCCGGGTCCCTGCTCTCGAAGGTCACCTACGACGTCGCGGGCGTGAGCGGCGCCGCCACCGTCGTCATCACAGTGCTGATCCGTGACTCGATCGCGGTGATCGGGCTCCTCGCCTGGCTCATGTATCTAAACTGGAAGCTGACGCTTATCGCGCTCCTGATCGCGCCTCCGATCGGCCTGACCGTCGGAGTGATCGCGAAGCGGTTGCGCGCCATGGCCCACGGCGCCCTCGACGCGACGGGCGAGCTCGTGCACGTGCTGCAGGAGGCGATCGAGTCGCAAAAGGTGGTGAAGATCTTCGGCGGCGAAGCCTACGAAGCCGGGCGCTTCGCGAGGACCGCGCGCCAACTGCGCGGCTTCAACATGCGCGAGCAAATCGCCGCCGCGCTCGCCACGCCAATTACGCATTCGCTCGCGGCCTTCGCGGTCGCGCTCATCGTGTACCTCGCGATGCAGGGCACGCTCACGAGCTTCGTGAGCCCGGGGGACTTCGCCTCGTTCATGACCGCGCTCATGATGCTGCTCGCGCCTATCAAGCATCTCACGGAGATGAGCCCGCATATCCAGCGCGGCCTCGCGTCCGCGCAGAGCGTCTTCGGCCTGGTCGACGCGCCGCCCGAGGAAGACCGCGGCAGCATCGCGATCGCGCGGGCGCGCGGCGAAGTGGTGTACGAAAACCTGAGCTTCACCTACCCCACGCGCGCCGAGCCTGCGCTCGCCGGCATCAGCCTGCGCATCCGGCCGGGCGAGACCCTCGCCTTGGCGGGCCCGTCCGGGGGAGGGAAAAGCACGCTGGTGAACGTGCTGCCGCGGTTCTACACGCCGAGCTCTGGACGCGTTTTGCTGGACGGGCACGACCTGCAGACGCTGACGCTCGAGAGCCTGCGCGCCAACATCGCTCTGGTAAGCCAGGACGTGCTGCTCTTCAACGACACGATCTACGCCAACATCGCGTATGGCCGCATGGCAGGGGCCTCCGAGAAAGAAGTGATCGCGGCGGCGGAAGCCGCTCATGCCATGAGCTTTATCCGGGAGACGCCGCAGGGCTTGAGTACGATGATCGGCGAAAACGGCGTTCGCCTCTCGGGCGGTCAGCGCCAGCGCCTCGCGATCGCGCGCGCGCTTCTCAAGAACGCGCCGGTGCTGATATTGGACGAGGCGACCTCGGCGCTCGACTCGGAGTCGGAGCGCCAGGTGCAGGCGGCGCTCGACACGCTGATGCGCGGCCGCACTACCATCGTCATCGCGCACCGGCTCTCCACCATCGAGCGCGCCGACCGCATCGCCGTGCTCGAGCGCGGGCGCCTGATCGAGCTTGGCACACACGCGGAGCTGCTCGCGCGCGACGGCGTGTACGCGCGGCTCTACCGCATCCAGTACGCCGCCAACCGCGCGGCGGCCTGAGCCACGTCATCGACGCCGATATCGGCGATCCGGCCGGTCGGCGTGACCACCATCTCATAAGACACCTTCCACGGGTGCCAGCGCCGGATCTTCGTCGGCTCGAACAACGCCACGATCGGCAGTCCCAGTCCTGCCGCAATGTGCATGGCACCGCCGTCGGCGCCAATAAACGCGCGGCAGAGCGCGAGCACCGCCATCAAATCGGCGAGCGACGCGGTCGGCGCCGTTATGGCACCCGCGTCCTCACCGACGCGAGCCATGATCTCGGCGGCCTTGTCGTCGTCGCCCGGATGCGCGGGGTGGTCGCTCGCTCCCGGTGACCAAAGGAGCAACACGCCCGCCTCGCTGCGGCCGAGGCGCGCGATGAGCTCGACGCATCGCTCGGCCGGCCAGCGGCGCTCAGGCTCGCGCGCGCTCACGTGGAATGCGACCCAGTGGCGCCGTCGCCCGAGCGGCAGCCGCTCGCGCCACGATGCGACGCGGGCCGCCGCGGGATAGACGCGCACGGGCCCGTCGGCGCGCACGACATCCATGGCCTTGGCGAGGAGCTCCAGTACCTCGACCTCGTGCAGCTCCGAATAGGGATGCGCCGGCACCGGAACGCTGATGCGCCGCTCGCCAGCGCGCGCGAAGCCGACGATGTGTCGCCTGCGCAACTGACGCGCGAGCGCGAGCCCTTGGCGATCGTAGTCCGCCTTCGCGAGCACGACGTAGTCGAACGGTTCCCGGCGCAGACGAGCGAGCATGCCGAGCCGTGCGGCGAGGATGCCGATGCGCGACTCGCTCGCTTCTCGGTGCTTTAGCTTCGTGTAGCTGTGCACCGCGTCGACGTGCGGATTGCCGTCGAGCACCGCGGCGTTATACGTGTTGACGAGCGCCTCGATGCGCGCCTGCGGATAGCGCTCGCGGAGCGCCGCTAAAAGCGGCGTGGTGCAGACGAGGTCGCCGATATTGTCACGGCGGATGACGAGGATCCTCACGGCGCCGGGCCGTGGTTCCCGGCGCGCCAGCGCACGCCCCAGGCGAGCAGCACGCCGGTGACGCTCCAGAAGAGAAGCGCGTTCTGGCGCACGAGCAGCACATCGGTCATGTTGCGCGTCACCATGCCGATCAACACGCCGACGAGCGCCATGCCGCACGCGGCCGTCGCCGGACTCGTATCGGCGGCGAAACGCAGGCCCTGCCCGAAGGTCGCTGCGAGCAGCGCGATAAAAACGAGCAATCCAACGAGGCCCGTCTGCAGGGCGAGATCGATGAAGAGATTGTGGGCATGCCAGGCGAGCCCATGGTTCGCTTCATCCGGCAGCCGCTCACGGAGCAACCCGCGGCCAAAGCCGTAGCCGACAAGCGGTCTGCGTTCGACGTACTCGAAGGCCTTCGGCCAGATGCTGAGGCGCGGGTCGGCCGTCATGCTGTGGGCGCCGGTCGCTTCGCGCTCAGCCTGCACGCGAAATGTCATCGTTGCGCTCGCGCCGACCACGGCAAGAGCGGCGAGCGAAATCAAAAGCTGGGCGCGCGGCTCGCCCGAGCGCCGGAACGCCAGCATCGCGGCGAACCCTGCCACCTCGAGCGCGAAGGCGAGCCAGATGGTGCGGTTTTGGGTCGCGTAGGCCGAGGCGACGAAAAGCGCGATGAACATGGCGATGGCGACACTCGCTGCGCGCGGCCATTGCGCCTGCCTCGCATACCAAAGGAGCGCGATCGCGCAGGGCATCAAGGTGAGGAGGGCGGCCGAATGATCGCCCGGACCGCCATGCCAGCCGAGCGCGGATTCGACCTCTACGCCGCTCCCAAACGCCCACAGGGCGGAAAGGCAGGCAAGCGCTGCGCCGAGAGCGAGCGCCGACAGAAACGCGCGCGGCGCCTCGCGCGCTTGCCCGGCAATGTGGCAGACGAGGAGCGCGAGCGCGGCGTACAGCACCTCGTTCGTCCATTCCTTGAGCGAGCGCGCTGGCTCAATGGACCAGGCGAGCGACAAGGCGGCCCACGTCGCCCAAACGAGCCACGGCCGCCAGATCGGCGGCAGGGCCGCAAGCGGCTTTGGCGCCCGCGCGAGCGCCACGCCGCATAGGAGCGTGGCGCCGGCGAGAAGCACAAGGCGCAGCGCCACGTCGTGCGCGAAGAGCGACGAAGCGACGAATAGCGCGGCGATCCAGCCGCTTGCGTTTAAGAGCGCCACTGATTTATTCCAGCTTTTCGAACGCCGCGATAAGCACCTCCGCCATGGCGTCGTAAGTGTGATGCGAGCGCACATGCGCCATACCGCTCGCCGCAACGCGCTCGCGCTCGGCATCGTGCTCGAGGTAGTGACGGAGTTTCGCCTGAAACTCGTCGACGTCGGCGAATGTGGCGACGTGCTCCCCCGAGGTCACGGCCGCATCGATCTCCGCCGAGCGATCGGTGAGAAGGAGCGTGCCCGTCGCCGGGACCTCGAAGAGGCGCATGGTCATGCCGCTACGCCGTGCCCCGGCTCCCGCGCCCCATTCGGTGACATTGATGACGACCTTGGCCCGGTTGTAGAGGCGCAGCAGCGGCTCGCCTGCGATGAAACGTCCTTTGACCGCGCGCCGGAAGCGTCGATCTTTAAACGTCTTACGAAACCACTTCGGACCGTAGATTGCGCCGTTTTGCGATACCTCGAGCGCCGCCTCGAGGTAACGCTGGCGCTTCGCGGACCAGAAGCCGACGAAACAGAAGTCGAGGGTCTTCGCGGTATCGGCGAGTGGCCTAAATACGTGCGGATCGACGGCGTGCGACAAATAGCCGGTGTGTTGATAGCCGGCGCGATGCGCCTCTTCTACGCTCGACGAGTTGATGAAGAAATAACGATCGTAAAGCGCCACCTCCTTCAGCGCCTCGGCTATGCGTTCGTCAGCTTCGACCCACCATCCAAAGCGGGCGCGCGCGCCGTCGAATGCCCACGGACGCAAACCGAGGCCGCGGATGTGGAATACGAGGTCAGGGGTGTAGCGCGCGATGGCAAGGCGCACCCTCTCGCTGCGAAAGTTAATGTGCGAAAGCGGATGATCCTCGAACAAATTGCGCGACTTCGGCAGAAGCCTGAAGTTATGCGCGAGCTTATTCAGGCGATGGATGACTTGGCGATCGAACCAGGTGTTTTCGTCCAAGTACACGGGCTGCATCTCGATCTTCCGGCGGGCCAATGCCCGACCCAAGTACTCGATGATGGGCGGCCATGATGTATAGGCGACGAGCACCCGTCGAAGCATCGGTGGGGCTACCGCGACCGCTGGGGCTTCGCGGCGTGCATCCGGTAACGAATTTCAGCGGCGGGAAAGAGCCGACTGAGGCGCAGCTCGTAGCATTCCTGAGCAGCGGGACTGCGATTCACCAGATATCGCAGCAAAGGTACCAACAGCCGGTCGAGCACGTTGAAGCGGTAGAAAGCGATCTTCACTGACTCGATCTCGAAGCGCGTCGTCGTGTAGAACGCCGGCACTTTGCGCGCGTGTGGCTGTTTGTCCGTCTCCACGAAGTAATTCATCGTGTACAGTCCGAAGAAACGGACGTGAGTAGGATCAGAGTAGTGATAAGGATTCGAAAAGTGGGGGACTATGAGCTCGATGACCCCGCTCGGCCGCGTGATGCGATGAATTTCGGAGAGAAGGAGGAGAAGGTTATCGACGTGTTCAAGCGTATGCGAGCTGAACACATGATCGGCGCAGTCGTCCGGCAGCAAGCTGAGCGGCTCGTTAAGATTCGCAACGATATCCACGCCATTCATCGCAGCCTGATCTAGCGAATAAAAACCGGCACGCGGCGTCGGGCCGCTGCCCAGGTTTACCCGGAGCCCGTGGCCTTGCTCGAGATCACGCGCGACGGCGGGGTTGACGATTCGCATGCGCTGCGCATCTTACCGATGTCGAGAAAAAGCGTACTCATCAGCTACTTTTTCGGCGACGACATGATCCCGCTTGGCGAATCGTGCGCCGATGCCTTTCGCTCGCTTGGCTTCGACGTGGCGCGCTTCAACAGCCAGGTCGAGAGCCGCTGGCAGGCGGCGGCGCTGAAGCCGATCAATCGCGTCGCTCGCGCGCTCGGCTATCGCGGGCGAGAGATCGGCGGCGCGCTGCCGATCGGGCGCATCAATTTCAAACGGCGCATGCTCCAGCATGCCGTCGCCGCTGCACGGCCGCGCTGGATCTTCGTCATCCGGGCGCACGAATTCGTCGATGCCGA
>JBHELS010000136.1:0-13689 GCA_046263015.1 Burkholderiales bacterium
ACCATGAACAGTTCTGAAATACGCCACGTCACCGACGATACCTTCGAGCCGGAGGTGCTGCAGTCGGAAACCCCGGTGCTGGTCGACTACTGGGCCGAGTGGTGCGGGCCATGCAAGTCGATCGCGCCGATCCTCGACGAAGTGGCGAAGGAGTACGAAGGCCGCCTCAAGGTAGCGAAGATCAACGTGGACGAGAACCAGAGCACGCCGGCCAAATTTGGCATTCGCGGCATCCCGACACTGATGCTTTTCAAGAACGGCAACGTCGAGGCGACCCGCGTCGGCGCGCTCTCCAAGAGCCAGCTCACCGCTTTTCTTGACAGCAATATCTAAACGCCTTACTCTGTTTTGAGAGCCGCGCCGGAGGTCCGGCGCGGCAGCAACAACCGAGCGCCGAAGAAATCCTGAGGCGCAAATCCCGAGAATGAGCAGGCCCCAGGCAGTCCAGCCGGAAGCACCGCGTTCGCAGCGTACCGAAGCCCAGGCGCAGGCCCCGACGCCGACGCCCGCCGGCGCGTTGCCGATTCCGACGCACCTCTCCGAGCTCAAATCCCATCACGTGACGCAGCTCGTCGAGATGGCCGTCTCGAACGGCATCGAGAACGCGAGCCGCATGAGGAAGCAGGACCTGATCTTCGCCCTGTTGAAGAACCAGGCGAAGAAGGGCGAATCCATCTTCGGCGACGGCACGCTCGAAGTGCTGCCCGACGGCTTCGGCTTCCTGCGCTCTCCCGAGACTTCGTATCTCGCGAGCACCGACGACATCTACGTCTCGCCTTCGCAGATCCGCCGCTTCAATCTGCATACGGGCGACTCGATCGAGGGCGAGATCAGGACGCCCAAGGACGGCGAGCGCTACTTCGCGCTCGTCAAGGTCGACAAGGTCAACGGCGAGACGCCAGAGGCGGCGAAGAACAAGATCCTGTTCGAGAACCTGACGCCGCTTCATCCCGACGAGATGTTCAAGCTCGAGCGGGAGATCAAGGCCGAGGAGAACATCACCGGGCGTGTCATCGACATCGTCGCCCCAATCGGCAAGGGTCAGCGGGGTCTGATCGTTTCGCCGCCCAAGGCGGGCAAGACCGTGATGCTGCAGCACATCGCGCATGCGATCGTCGCCAACCACCCGGAAGTCGCTCTCATCGTGCTCCTGATCGACGAGCGTCCTGAGGAAGTGACCGAGATGTCGCGTTCTGTTCGCGGCGAAGTCGTCGCTTCCACGTTCGACGAGCCGGCGAGCCGCCACGTGCAGGTCGCGGAGATGGTGATCGAAAAGGCGAAGCGCCTGGTCGAGCACAAAAAGGATGTGGTCATCCTGCTCGACTCGATCACGCGCCTCGCTCGCGCCTACAACACCGTGGTGCCCGCGTCAGGCAAGGTGCTCACGGGCGGCGTGGATGCCAACGCGCTGCAGAAGCCCAAGCGGTTTTTCGGTGCCGCGAGGAACATCGAGGAAGGCGGCTCGCTCACGATCATCGCCACTGCGCTCATCGATACCGGCAGCCGCATGGATGACGTGATCTATGAGGAGTTCAAGGGAACGGGCAACATGGAGATTCACCTTGACCGCCGCATGCACGAGAAGCGCATTTATCCGGCGATCAACGTCAACCGCTCCGGCACCCGGCGCGAAGAGCTCCTGATCGAAGCGCCGATCCTGCAGAAGGTGTGGGTCCTGAGGAAGCTCCTCTACCCGATGGACGAGCTCGAAGCCGCGGAATTCCTGATCGACAAATTGAAGGCCACGAAGTCGAACGCCGAGTTCTTCGACTCGATGCGTCGCGGCTAAAAACGCCTGTATAATCCGCGCCTTCGCAAAGCAGGCGCAGCCATGAAACCAGGCGTACACCCCGAATACAGGCCGGTCATCTTCCTCGACACGAGCACCAATCACGGCTTTCTCACTCGCTCGGCAATCGATACCAAGGGCCGGGAAACGATGAAATGGCAAGACGGCCGCGAATACCCGGTCGTCAAGGTCGAGGTCTCCTCGGAATCGCACTCGTATTACACCGGCAAGCAGAAGATCGTCGACACCGCGGGCCGCGTCGAGAAGTTCAAGCGCCGCTACACCAAGAAAGCCAAGTAATCGCCGGGGCCAATGCTGCCCCGGATCACGCTCCCGCCGAATAACGCGGCTCTCGCCGGGCTTGCGGCGCTCTTCATCGTGCCGGGCCTCGCGAACCACGATTTGTGGAAGACGCAGGACGCGATCGGTCTTGGCGTTGTGCACGCCATGGCGGCGAGCGGCGACCTCCTCGTGCCGCACATCGCCGCCGGGCCCTGGCTCTACGATCAGCCGCTCTACCACTGGGTAGCGCTCGCCTGCGCCAAGCTCTTCGGTTCGTTCCTGCAATTCCACGCGGCGGCGCGGCTTGCGAGCGGCGTCTTCGTCGCCGCGGCGCTCGCGCTCATCTACCTCGCCGCCCGGCAATGGAGCGAGGCGGACTTGCGGCGCACGAGCGGCTGCGCCGCGCTTCTCATGCTTCTCGGGTGCGTCGGCCTGCTCGTGCATGCGCACGAAGCGCTGCCGGAGCTTGCTTCGCTCACCGCCATGTGCGGCTCGCTGGCAGCGCTTCCCTATGCTACGTACCGGCCGCTCATCGCCGGCGCGGCGTTCGGTGGAGCGCTCGGCCTCGCGTTTCTCTCGGCCACCTGGATCGCGCCGGTGAGCGTGGCGGCTGCCGTTCTCCTTGCGCATGTCGCCTGCGCCGAGTGGCGCACGCGGCGCGGCGCCATCTTTCTCGGCGTCGCGCTCCTGGCGGCACTGGTGGTGGCGGCAAGCTGGCCGCTCGCGCTCGCGCTGCGCGAGCCCGCGGCCTTCACCGCATGGCGCGCGATCCTTTTTACGCGCGAAGCGCCGCCGAGCGTGAACCTGCGGCATTTCGTCGCTACGGCGAGCTGGTTCACGTGGCCCGCCTGGCCGCTCGCCGCCTGGAGCGCCTGGTCGCTCCGCGCGCGGCTCCTCGAGCCGCGTCTATTCGTGCCCGGCGCGGCGGTGCTCGTCATGGCGTTCCTTTTCATCGCCTGGGGACCGCCACAGAACGAAAACCTGATACCGCTCCTCGCGCCGCTCGTCCTCTTCGCGACCTTCGGCATTTTCACGTTGCGACGCGGCGCTGCCGGTGCGCTCGACTGGTTCGGCGCGCTCACCTTCGCGGTCTTCACGGGCTTGGTGTGGCTCGGTTACGTCGCGATGATGACCGGCGTGCCGGCGCCGATAGCACGCAATTTCGGGCGCATGGCGCCGGGTTTCGTTGCGTACCTGCATCCCTTTGCGCTCGTCTTCTCGCTGCTCCTCGCCGCAGCCTGGCTTTATCTCGTCTGCTGCACGGCCCCGTCGCCGCTTCGCAGCCTCGCCCGATGGGCGGGCGGCATCGTGCTTCTCTGGGGGACGTTCGCAACGCTTTGGATGCCGTGGGTGGATTACCAGAAGAGCTACCGCACCGTTGCGCTCGAACTGCGCAGCAAACTGCTGTCGAACCCTCGCTGCATCGCAAGCCGCTCGCTCGGCGTATCGCAGGCCGCGGTGCTCGACTACCATGGCGTGCACACCCAGCCTTATGACGCGCTCAAGCCCGCCGCCTGCTCGCTCGTGCTGGTGCAGGGCACGCCCCAGCAAGAACGCGACGCGCCTCCCGCGACCTCCGGGCGGCGCTGGGTGAAGCTTGCCGATGTCGGCCGCCCCGGCGACCGCGCCGAGCGCTACCGCCTCTATCGCCTCGAACGATGAACACCACCGTGCCCACCGCCTGCCCCGCCTGGACGGCGCTCGCCGCGCACGCCGAGTCCTCGCGCCACGCGCATCTGCGAGAGCTTTTCGCGGCCGATCGGGACCGCTCGCGGCATCTCGTCACCGAAGCGGCGGGCGTGCGTTTCGATTACTCGCGCCAGCGCGTGGGCGCGATGACGCTGCGGCTCCTCGCGCACCTCGCCGCGGAGCGCGGCTTTGCCGAATGGCGCGAAGCGCTTCTCTCCGGTAAACCGGTCAACGACACCGAGAACCGTCCCGCCTGGCATACGGCGCTGCGCGCGGCCGACCCGGCCGCCGAGGTCCGCGAAACGCTGGCTCGCATGCGCACCCTCGCTCGGCGCCTGCGCGAGGAGCGGCGCTACACGCGCATCGTCAATCTTGGCACCGGCGGCTCCGACCTCGGCCCGCGCTTGCTGGCCGACGCCTTGGCGGACGGCACGCTCGATGTCCGGTTCGCCGCAAACGTCGATCCGCGCGACCTCGAGCGCGCGCTCGAAGGCGCAACGCCGGCCGAAACGCTCGTCATCGTCGTCTCGAAGACATTCACCACGCAGGAGACGATGGCCAATGCCGAGCGTGCGAAGCGCTGGGGCGCACGCGAGTTCTATGCGGTCAGCGCCAACGTCGAGGCGGCGAAGCGCTTCGGCGCCTCGGAGGTCCTGCCTATGTGGGACTGGGTCGGCGGCCGCTACTCGGTATGGTCGGCGGTGGGGCTCGCGGCGATGTGCGCGCTCGGGATCGAGGCATTCGACGAATTCCTGGCGGGCGGGCGCGACGTCGATGCGCATTTCGCCGCCGCGCCGATCGAGCGCAACATTCCGGCGCTCATGGCGATGATCGGCGTATGGAATACGAATTTCCTCGGCGCGCCGACGCATGCAGTCCTGCCCTATGCCAATGCGCTGCGGCTTCTGCCTGCCTACCTGCAGCAGCTCGAGATGGAGTCGAACGGCAAGCGCGTCGACCGCGAAGGACGCATCGTCGATTACGCGACCGGACCGGTGCTCTGGGGCGCCGAGGGAACGGTGAGCCAGCACTCCTTCCACCAGCTCCTGCACCAGGGAACCCAGGTCGTGCCGGCCGACTTCATCGATCTCGCGTTGGAGGAGAACCTGAGCGCGAACGCGCGGGCCCAGGCCGATGCGCTCGCCTTCGGCACCGATGACCCGAAGCTGCCCGCGTACCGGCAATACCCCGGCAACCGGCCCTCGAGCATGCTCTTTGTCGAGGGCTGCACACCGCGAAACCTCGGCCGGCTCATCGCCCTCTACGAGCACAAGGTGTTCGTGCAGGGCGTCATCTGGAACATCAACAGCTTCGACCAATGGGGCGTCGAGCTCGGCAAGGAAATGGCTAAGAAACTGCTTTCCCGGAGATAGGCATGGACCAGGAGACCTTCAACCTCAGCATTCGCAAGTTCCTGAAAATGGTAGGCGTCAACTCGCAGCGCGAGATCGAGCAGGCCGTGCAGAAGGCGATGATGAGCGGACGGCTCCAAGGGAGCGAAACGCTGGACGCGAAGTGCACGCTCGAGATTCCCTCGCTCGGCGTACGCGTGCCGTTCGACGGTCAGATCAAACTAAAATAGGCCTAATGAACCGCGCGCGCGACTTCGACCAATCGGTGCTCGCCGAGCTGAAGGCGCTCCTTGGCGAGCGCGTGTCGACCTCGGGCGCCGTGCGCGAGCACCACGGGAAGGACGAGTCGTACTTTCCGTACGCGCTTCCCGATGCCGTCGTGTTCCCGCACTCAACCGAAGAAGTACGCGACATCGTCAACATCTGCCGACGCCACCGCGTGCCGATGATCCCGTTCGGCGTCGGCACTTCCCTCGAGGGACACATTCTCGCCGTCGAAGGCGGCGTCTCGATCGATCTTTCGCAGATGAATAATGTGCTCGCGGTGCACGAGGAAGACCTCGACGCGGTGGTGCAGGCGGGCGTGACGCGCAAGCAGCTGAACGAGTACATCAAGCACACCGGGCTTTTCTTCCCGGTCGACCCGGGGGCCGACGCCACGCTCGGCGGCATGGCGGCGACGCGCGCTTCGGGAACGAACGCCGTGCGCTACGGCACGATGCGCGAGAACGTGCTCTCGCTCAAGGTGGTGCTCGCCGACGGCCGCATCATCCAGACTTCCCGCCGCGCCAAGAAGTCGGCCGCGGGCTACGACCTCACGCGCCTCTTCGTCGGCTCCGAAGGCACGCTCGGCGTCATTACGGAAGTCACCGTGCGGCTCTACCCCGTGCAGGAAGCGATGTCGGCCGCGGTGTGCGCGTTCGATTCCGTCGACGGCTGCACCGAGACCGTGATCGCGACGATCCAGTCGGGCATTCCGGTCGCGCGCTGCGATATCGTCTGCGAGAAGACGATCGATGCAATCAACAAATACAAGAAGACCGACTACCGCATCGCGCCGACGGTGTTCTTCGAGTTCCACGGCACGAACTCGTCAGTGGTGGAGCAGGCGCAAGCGGTGCAGGCGATCGCCAAGGAGCACGGCGGTCACGATTTCCAATGGGCAACCAAGCCTGAGGAGAGGAACCAGCTGTGGCAGGCGCGGCACGATGCGTACTTCGCCTGCCTGCAGATCCGGCCGGGTTCGCGCGCCGTCTCAACCGACGTGTGCGTGCCGATCTCACGCCTCGCCGAGTGCGTGCACGAGACGATGGAGGATGTGAAGCACTACTTCGCCCCGGTACCGCTTCTTGGACACATCGGCGACGGCAACTTCCATCTGATGCTGCTCGTCGATCCGTCGAAGCCAGAGGAGACCGAGATCGCGAAGACCTTCAACAAGCGCCTAGTCGAGCGGGCGCTGCGCCTCGAAGGCACTTGCACCGGCGAGCACGGCATCGGCATGGGCAAGATGGACTCCATGAAGTTGGAGCTCGGCGACGATGTCATCGATGTCATGCGCGATATCAAACGCGCGCTCGACCCGGAGAACTTGATGAACCCGGGCAAGGTGGTGCCAGCCGCATGAGAAGAGAATTCGCGCTCGCATTCCTGATGGCTGCCACCGCCGCGTTCGCCGACGAGCCGCAACCGGCTGCGGCGCCCGAGCGAGCGAAGGAGCGGCCGCCGCTCAAGCTGCGACTGGAGGAGACGACTCCCGGGGCGCCGCGCGTCACGTTCGAGCCGCGCGAAGGCGCCTCGAAGGTCCCCGGCGATACGTTGCCCGCGCTCGGCGGCCAGCCCGCGCCCATGTACGACCAGCGCGCGAAGCCGGGCTCCAAGTCTTCGCCATTTCCCGCCGACACGAATCCCGGTCGCTGATGGATCCCGAGCAGCGGCTGCGGGAATTGAAGATCGATCTCGGACAAGTGTCCGCGCCGGTCGCAAATTACGTGAACGCGGTGCGCAGCGGGAACTTGCTCTTTCTCTCGGGCAAGGGCCCGCGCGCAGGCGCGGACGGCAGGCGCCCCAAGGGCAAGGTCGGCCGAGAATACACGGTCGAGCAGGCCTATCAGCACGCGCGCACCGTCGGCATCGATCTTCTCGCCGTGATGCAGGCGGAGCTCGGCCAGCTCTCGCGCGTGAAGCGCGTCGTGAAGGTACTCGGCATGGTGAACTCGGTGCCGGAATTCGAGGATCCGCCGAAAGTCATCAACGGCTGCTCGGATCTCTTCGTCGAGGTATTCGGCGAGCGCGGTCGCCATGCGCGCTCGGCGGTCGGCATGGCGGCGCTGCCGATGGGCATTCCGGTCGAGATCGAATGCATCGTCGAAGTCGAGTAGTGGCGGCGCTCTTTCTCGGGGTGACGGTTGCTCTGGGCGCGCGAGCGCAGGCGCCGCAGAAGGAGCGCGAGCCGGACGACCGGCAACGACGCGCTCCGCCGCCTGAGCAAACGCCGCCAAAGCCAGGGCCGCCAATCGTGCTGAAACCGCGCGGCGGAAGCGGATCCAACGTCGGCGATGACGCGCCGGGCGGCGGCCCGACGAGCGGCCAGTCTTCCACCGGTGGCACGCCCGGGACGCCGTCGGGATCCTTCAGCGGCGGCGCGGCCAAGCCTTAAATCGTCATCACCGCTCGGCGGTAGAACTTCAATTCCTCGATCGACTCGAGGATGTCCGCCATGGCCTCGTGCTTGCCTTCCTTGGAAAAGCCCTTCAGGAGCTCGGGCTTCCAGCGGCGCACGAGCTCCTTCAGCGTCGAAACGTCGAGGTTTCGGTAGTGGAAATGCGCTTCTAGGCGCGGCATCCAGCGCGCGAGAAACCGGCGGTCCTGACAGATCGAGTTGCCGCACATCGGTGAGTTGTTGGCGGGCACGTGTGCGGCGAGAAAATCGAGCGCCAATCCCTCGGCCTCGGCCTCCGAGGTCGTCGAGGCGCGAACGCGCTCGGTGAGGCCGCTTTTCTTGTGCGTGCTCCTGTTCCAGCTATCCATCGCCTCGAGAACTTCGTCGGGCTGATGCACGACGAGCAGCGGGCCTTCGGCCACGAGCGCGAGATCGGCGTCCGTGATGAGCATCGCGATCTCGAGGATGCGATCGCTATCGGGCTGCAATCCCGTCATCTCCATGTCGATCCAAATCAGGTTGTTGGGATCGCCGGCCATGGCATATTCTAGTCTTCGATGCCGAACGCCTTGACATGGCTCTTCCTTGTTGCGCTCGCCGCCGCGAGCGCGACACGCCTGTGGCTCGCGGCACGGCAGATCCGCCACGTGAGAGCGCATCGCGGCGCCGTGCCGGGTGCGTTTGCCGGCACCATCGCGCTCTCCGCGCATCAAAAGGCGGCCGACTATACGACGGCGAAGACGCGGCTCGGCATGGTCGAGCTCCTCATCGCGGCGGCGGTGGTTCTCGTCTTCACACTCGCCGGGCTGCTGCAATGGCTTTCGCAGGCCTGGAGCGGCGTCTTCGCCACGGGCTCTGTCGCGCACGGCACGGCGCTCCTCCTCAGCATCGTCTTCCTGCAATCGCTCATCGGGCTGCCGCTTGCCGCCTACCGCACCTTCGGCATCGAGGCGCGCTTTGGCTTCAACCGCATGACGGTGCGGCTCTTCATCGCCGACCTCGTCAAGCATGCGCTCGTCGGGCTCGCCCTCGGCGTGCCGCTACTTCTCGCCGTGCTCTGGCTCATGGCCAAGATGGGCGCCTACTGGTGGCTTTACGTCTGGCTTGTGTGGGTAGCCTACAGCGCGCTGCTGGTGATGATCTATCCGGCGCTCATCATGCCGCTCTTCAACAAGTTCACGCCGATCACCGAGGGAGAGCTCGCCGCGCGCGTCGCGCGCCTGCTCGAGCGCTGCGGCTTCAGGTCGAGCGGCCTCTATCTCATGGACGGCTCGAAGCGCTCGAGCCACGGCAACGCGTTTTTCACGGGTTTTGGCGGGGCGAAGCGCATCGTTCTTTTCGATACGCTGGTGAGCCGCCTGCAACCGCCGGAAGTCGAGGCGGTGCTCGCCCATGAGCTCGGGCATTATCGCCTGCACCATATCGCGAAGCAGATGGCGCTCTCGGCACTCATCAGCCTCGCGGTCCTCTGGCTCCTCGGACAGCTGATCGAGCGCGACTGGTTCTACGCCGGCCTTGGCGTGCAGACCCCGAGCGCCGCCATGGCGCTTGCGCTTTTCATGATGGTGTTGCCGGAATTCCTGTTTTTCGTGCAGCCGCTCACCAGCCGCTATTCGCGCCGACGCGAGTACGAGGCCGATGCCTATGCCGTCAACCACGCGAGCTCGGACGAGCTCTCGCGCGCGCTCGTCAAGCTTTACCAGGACAACGCCGCGACGCTGACGCCCGACCCCCTACATTCGGCCTTCTACGATTCACATCCGCCCGCCGCGATGCGCATCGCGCGGCTGTCGCAATTGAGGAGCGCCTGATGAGCGAACTTGCGGCGAAGAAGTGCAAGCCCTGCGAAGGCGGCGTCGCCGCTTACACGCCGGCGCAGGCGAGCGAGATGCTGAAGCACGTGAAGGCCTGGACGATCGAGGACGGCAAGCTCGTGAAGCTCTATCCGTTCGCGAACTACTATCAGACGATGGCCTTCGTGAATGCCCTCGCCTGGGTCTCGCATCGCGAGGACCACCACCCGGATCTGCTGGTCGGCTACAACAAGTGCCGTGTCGAATACATGACCCATGCCATCGGCGGCCTCTCGGAGAATGACTTCATCTGCGCCGCGAAGTGCGACGCGCTGTTCTTGCTTTGAAGCGCGTCTTCAGCTCCTGGAACCTGACCGTCGTCCATCATTTCCGCAACGTGCTCGAGGCCGAGGGCATCGGCGCGGTGGTGAAAAACCAGTATCTGTCTTCCGCCATGGGTGATCTGCCGCCCGCGGAATGCCAGGGCGAGCTCTGGGTGCTGAACGACGCCGATGCGCCGCGCGCCGAGCGCTTGCTTCTCGGCGCGCCAGCGAGCGCATCCGATTGGCGTTGTGCTTGTGGCGAGCGTCTGGACGGGCAGTTCACCCAGTGCTGGCGTTGCGGCGCGTATCGAGCGGCCTAGAGAAGGCGCGCGACGGTGACAATGACGAGCACGAAGATCCAGATCACGACCGAACGCCAGAGCAATCCCACCGTGCTGTCGAGAAACGGCCCCTCGGCCGGCTCGCCGACGCCGAGCTCCGGCCGCGGCTGCATTCCTTCGACGTCCTGCACCGGCATGCCAAGGCGCACGCCCATGGCCCCCGCGCCCGCCGCGAGCACGATGCCGGCGTTCGGGTCGAGCCAATTTCGCGCCTGCGCGCGCCAGCAGTAAACCGCGTCTTCGAAATCGCCCACCACGGCGAACGCCGCTGCCGTGAGCCGCACCGCCGGCCAGTCGAGCACGTGGAAGACGCGGCTTGCGAAATCGCCGAAGCCGCCGAGGCTGGTCCAACGGCCGGCGAAGTAGGCGCTCAAACGGTAGAGCACGGCGCCGCTCGGTCCGGGCAGCACGAGATACCAGAGGAGCACGCCGAACACATGGCGATGGGAGGCGAGGAGCGCCTCCTCGATCGTCAGGCGGATCACCTCTTCGCGCGGGCGCACGACGCCAGAGGCGCCGCGCCACTGCTCGAGAAGGGTACGCGCGCGCTCGATGTCGCCCGATTTGAGAGCGACCTGGATATCGGTGAAGTAATGGCTGAACTGGCGGAAGCCGAGCGTCAGGTAGAGCACCGCGATGTTGAAAGCGAGCGCGAGAAAAGGATGCAGCGCAAGGAAGAGATAGTGGAGGATCGCCGCGGCGATCACGGCGGGCACCACGGCTACCACCCAGGCGATGACGCCGTGCCGGCGCTCGCCGCCGTTGAACCATTGTTCGAGCGCACCCGCCCACGCCGCGAGCGAGCCCTGCACGGTCTTTCGCTCGCCGAGTGGCCGCCATTGCTCGATGACGAGCGCGGCGATGATCGCGAGAGCGCTCATCCGACGATTGTACGGTAGAGGTTGACGAGCATTCCGGCGGTCGCGCCCCAGATGGTGCGGCCCTCGTGCTCGATCACGTAGTAGCCGACGGTGCGCCCGGCGAGCTCGCGCGTCGCGCGCTGATGGTTCTGCGGATCCATCAAGAACGCGAGCGGCACTTCGAACACCTCGTCGACCTCGCGCGCATCGGGCAAGAGCTCAAGCGGCGGCTCGATGAGCCCGATCACCGGCGTAACGCGAAAGCCGGTGCGCGTCAGATATTCCGGGAGGCGCCCGATCACTTCGACGCGCGAGGGCGCGAGGCCGATCTCCTCCTCGGCTTCGCGCAACGCCGTTGCCTCGGGCGTTGCGTCGTTCGGCTCGGCGCGCCCTCCGGGAAAGCTCACCTGGCCCGAGTGCGCCTTGAGATGCACCGTGCGGCGCGTAAAGAGGACCGTGAGCCCGTGCGCATGTGTAATCACCGGTACGAGCACCGCCGCGGCGGTCACCGCGGCCGCCTCGCGGCCGCTGTCATCGTCGCCGTAGAGCGTCGCACCGGACGCCGCGCGCGCGAGGCGCGCCTTGAGCGCGGCGGCGTCCAGTTCCACCTAGGGTATAAGGATCACCGAGCCGGTGGTCTTGCGGCTCTCGAGATCGCGGTGCGCGTTCGCCGCCTCGTCGAGCTTGTAGCGCCCTGTGGTCTCGATTTTCACCTTGCCGGACTTCACGACGTTGAAGAGGTCGTTCGCGCGCTTCTCCAGATCCTTGCGCGACGCGATGTAAGTGCCGAGGGTCGGCCGCGTCACATAAAGCGAGCCCTTGGTGGAAAGGACGCCGAGGTTTACCGCGCCCACGGGGCCCGAGGCATTGCCGAAGGACACCAACAGCCCGCACGGCTGCAGGCTGTCGAGCGAGCCGTCCCAGGTCGTTTTGCCGACCGGGTCGTAGACCACCGGCACCTTCTTGCCCTTGGTGATCTCCTTCACTCTCTCGACGAAATTCTCGCTCGAATAGTTGATCACCTGCTTGTAGCCGTGCGTGCGCGCGAGCTTCGCCTTCTCCTCCGAGCCGACGGTGCCGATGGCGTTCACGCCGAGCTTCTTCAGCCACTGGCCCGCGATCAGCCCCACGCCCCCGGCCGCGGCGTGCCAGAGGACAGTCTCGCCCTTCTTCACCTTGTAGGTGGAGAAGATGAGGTAATGGACGGTGAGGCCCTTGAGCAGCATCGACGCTGCCTGCTCGTCGCTGATGCCTTTCGGCAGCTTCACCACGCGGTCCGCCGGCACGACGCGCGCTTCGCAATACGATCCGGGCAGCCCGGTGTACGCCACGTGATCGCCCGCCTTCAGTCCCTTCACGCCCTTGCCAAGCGCCTCGACGACGCCGGCGCCCTCGTTGCCGGCGACCATCGGCAGCTGCATCGGGTAGAGGCCCGAGCGCTGGTAGGTGTCGACGAAGTTCACGCCGATCGCGGTGTGCCTGATGCGCAGCTGCCCCGGGCCGGGGTCGGCGACGGCTACGTCGTCGACCTGCAGAACCTCCGGACCGCCGTGCTTGTGAAAACGAATTGCCTTGGCCATGCGTTTTTCTCCCGTGAATGGAATCGCTATTCTTTGCGAGGCTTGTCGGCGCCGCTCGCCGTGCGCATCGCGCTGAGCGCGGCGCGCTGCAGCTCGAGCCCCTGGATCGAGAACTTCACCATGTTGAGGTTCATATTCAGCCACGCTTCGACCGAGCGAAGCTCGGCGATGCGCTTTTCGACCTCGCGCGGATCGAAGGTCGGCATCGACATGCCGGGAAGCGGGATCCCGAGCGGTCCCCACAAGCGCCGGAACATCTCGAACGGGTCGGGCGGCGGCGCGTCGTCAGCCATAGGCTCTTTCCTCGGGCATGCTGAAGAATTCGCGCACCTCGGCCTCGCGGCTGATCGTGTCCTGGTAGCCGAGGTCGATGAGCGCCCTGCAGAAGGACGGCTCGAAAAGAAGGTAGCTCGCGAGGTTCGAGCCCGACCGCTTGAGAGCACCGGTCGGCTTGAGAATGAAGCGCACGGTGGCCGGCAGCTCGTGCAGGAAGCGGGCGGCGATGCGCTCGATCGGCTGCGACGGCGTGATGAAGAGCACCTTCACCGGGCGCAGATGCACGTTCGAGTCGGCGAATCGCTCGGGCGGAATGAGCTTGACCGTGCGGTTGATCCGCTCGAGGCGCTCGATATCCACGGCGAGGCTGTCGAGAAAAATGGAATTGAGCGCGTGGCCGGCGATCTGCGCGACCGACGGATAGATGCTCGAGCGGGCGCGGTTCGTCTCCTCGGTCTGGCGTCCGGTGCCGACGATCAGGACGCGGTCGGCGCCCAAATGCAACGCCGGCGATACCGGAGCGATCTGGCGCATGGAGCCGTCGCCGAAGTACTCGCGATGCACCTTGACCGCCGGAAAGATGAAAGGCAGCGCGGCCGAAGCGAGCAGGTAATCGGCGTTCAGCGTCACCGCTGCGCCGATGCGCTGGTTTCGCTCCCAGCCGGCGAGGCCGCTCACGCCCTGGAAGAACGAGACGCTCTGCCCGCTCGTATAGCCGGAGGCGGTGACGCATACTGCGTAG
>JBHELS010000137.1:0-2543 GCA_046263015.1 Burkholderiales bacterium
GATGCGCGCGTGCGCATGCTCGCCTCCACAGGGAAGGAGCGATCGAAGTTCCTGCCGGAGCTCGCCACTGTCGCAGAAGGCGGACTGCCGGGGTATTCGTTCGATTCCTGGATCGGCATCCTTGCACCGGCGGGCGTGCCGCGCGACACGGTGCGCGCGATCAATGCCGCCGTCGGCAAGCTACTGCAGGATCCGCTAATTCTTGGGCGCCTCGACAAGCAGGGCGTCGTGCCGCAGGCGATGACGCCAGAGGCATTCGGCGAGCTTTTACGCGCCGACTACGCGAAGATGGCGCGCGTGGTGAAGATCTCCGGCGCGCGCATCGACTGAGCTCTGAAATTCGGGGTCAGGCACCGAATCCCGCGAGCGTGCTGATCGGCTGCCCATCCTGCGCCGCGCTGAACCGCGTGCCGCGCGAGCGCGCGGCCGATGGCCCGGTGTGCGGCAAGTGCAAGCGGCCGCTTCTCGAGGGCGCGCCGGTTGCGGTGACGAGCGCGACGTTCGCCGCGGCGGTGGAGCGAACCGAGCTTCCGGTGGTGGTTGATTTCTGGGCCGACTGGTGCGCGCCCTGCCACGCGATGGCGCCCGCTTTCGAGCGCGCCGCGGCGAGCCTGCGAGGCCGCGTGCGCTTCGCGAAGCTCGACACCGAGGAGGCGCCGGCGATCGCGAGCCGCTACGGCATTCGCTCGATTCCGACGATGATCGTGTTTCGCGAAGGACGCGAGGCGGCGCGCATCTCAGGCGCCATGGATGCGCGCTCGATCGAGGACTGGGTGACTCAGGCCGCGGGCAGGTAGAGCTTGACGCGCGTACCGGTGCCGGGCGCCGAGTCGAGCTCCATGCGCCCGCCGCCGGCGCGCATGCAGTATTCGACGAGATGCAGGCCGAGCGCGCGCGGCTTGCCGGGACGCGCGGCGACGTTGAGCGGCTCAAAGGTGCCGCGCGCGTTCCTCGGCATGCCGCGACCGTTGTCGACGAGCTCGAGGAGCACCCGCTCGGCGGGCGCTTGCGCGGTACGCAGCATCAGCCGGCCGCCCGATGCCATCGCTTCGCGCGCGTTGGTCGCGAGCTCGAGGAGCGCGAGCTGCAGCGCACGCGGATCGGCGCGCACGTCGCGCAGATCGGCGGCGAGCTCGAACTCGAGCGCCACCGAGTCGCCCACCGTGCGCTCGAGCATCTCGGTGAGCTCCCGCAGGAACCGGTTCAAATCGAGCGCGCGCGGCTCGTAGGACTCGAGCCGTCCGAGCGCGAGCAGCCGATCGGCGAGGAAGGCCGCGCTGCGCGTGCCGGCGAGTGCGGCATCGACCACCTCGGGCGTGAACTCGCGGCGCCGCTTGAGCACCTCGAGATTACCCATGATGACCTGAAGATAATTGTTGAGATCGTGCGCCACCGCCGACTGGATTCGCTTCAGCTCTTCTTTCACGGAACGCCCATCCTACCGGATCACCCTGCGGCGATCGGGTCCAAATTTTGCACGGCGGGGCTCGCATGAGCGCAGCGAAAATCGGCATCACCGGCTCGTACGGCGGGCTGAATCTCGGCGACGAGGCGATCCTGCAATCGATCGTCGAGCAGCTGCGCCGGGAGGTCCCCGGCTGCGAGATTACCGTCTTCTCGCGCGATGCCGAGGACACGAAGCGCCGGCACAAGGTCGAGCGCGCCGTGCCGGTGCGCAAGCTCTCGCGCGCCGAGGTCGTCCCCGAAGTCGAGCGTCTGGATCTCCTCCTCTTCGGCGGCGGCGGCATTCTCTACGACGCCGATGCGCGCACCTATCTGCGCGAGGTGCTGATCGCAAAAGAGCACGGCGTTCCGGTGATGCTCTTCGCGGTGGGCGCGGGTCCCCTTTCCGATCCCACGGTGCAAGCCGCGGTACGCGAGGCGCTCGACGACGTCGCCGTGATCACCGTGCGCGAAAAGGCGGCGCAGCAGGTCCTCGAGGAGGCGGGGGTGCGCCGCGAAGTGATCGTCACCGCGGATCCGGCGCTCCTCCTCAAGCCCGAGCCGCTGCCGCGCAACATCCTGAAGATCGAAGGCCTCGAAGGACGCCGCCACCTGATCGGCATGTCGGTGCGCGAGCCGGGCGTCGCCGCGCCCGATCTCGACCCGAACGTCTATCACGGCCTTCTTGCGAACGCGGCCGACTTCATGGTCGATCGCTTCGACGCGGACGTGATGTTCGTGCCGATGGAGCGCTCGGTGCTGGACAGCCAGCACAGCCATGCCGTCATCGCGAAGATGCTGCGCGCGCAGCGCGCGCGGGTGCTGAACGGCGAGTACACCTCGGGGCAGCTCCTCTCGCTCATGAGCCATTTCAGCTTCGTGGTCGGCATGCGGCTCCACTTCCTGGTGTTCGCCGCGTTGCGCGGAGTGCCGTTCGTCGCGCTCCCCTATGCGGGAAAAGTCGCGGGCTTCCTCGAGGATCTGAAGCTGCCCGCGCCGCCGCTCAATCTCGTGAACCCGGGGCGGCTGTGCGCGCACCTCGACGCCTCGTGGGATGACCGCCGGCGCGTCAAAGCGGTGCTCGCGAAATCGCTGCCCGC
>JBHELS010000138.1:0-5467 GCA_046263015.1 Burkholderiales bacterium
CTCCATCGTCGACAACGCGACGAATGAGGTGATCAACGATCAAGCCGTCTATATCACGGCGAAGGACGTGCTCAACGCAATTCAGGGTCCCCTCGCTGAGCGCCTGCAGCGCACGGTGGCCCCTCTCCTTAGCGAATTTGCAGACAAGTGGATCGGCGGCAGCAAATTCATGCCCTACGCCGTTCCGTTCTCGCCGCCGGAGGCCAACATGCTTGCCAACGCCCATTGCGGCGTGGCGACCAAAAACGAAGGGCTCCTGCCCGTTGCAGACAATACGGGGCCTTGTGCCACTACGTGGGGGACGGCGACCGTTGCGGGCGACGGCGTCAGTTCGGGGGGATGCACCACCCCTGCGGCTCCGGCACCCGTTGTCTGCTCGTTCACTTATTACCAGTTCACCCTTCTCGGCCTCTCGACCCTCGGCATCACCGGAGCAGGAAGCGTGATAGCGAACGTGCAGGCCAATGCCCCGCATGCGGCCGAGACCTTTCGCCAGCCGCTCAGGCTTTCCGATTTCAGCGTGACGGCAGGCGCAGCGAGCTTCGGCGGTCTCGGCTTCATCCCAAAAACTGATGGCAGCAGCGACATGTCGGTGCAGGCAACAGTTTCCTCGACCGACCTGTGCCGTGACAGCCTTCTCTCCGGCCTGACATGCACTGCTTTAGTATTGACCGGGCTCACCACTCCGAATACGGTCACATTCCAATTTCCGCAGCTCGCGACGGCGAGCCTTGCCGGTAGCAAGCTCTCTATGGGTGCGAAAAACGGCCGCGCCGGCCCATTCGACCTTCTTAACCCGACGACTGGCGATCCGCACTACTGGTTCATACGGAACCAGTGGTACCGATACACCTACTACGCCGTGTCGCCAAACACCTCGGCAGCGCAGACCGGCGGCGAGCTTACGGTAAGCGGCTTCCCAGCAGCGAATGGCTTAAGCAACGACAAGCGCTTCGTGCTCGCGCTGATGGGACCGGCCGTCACCGGGCAAACCCGCTCGGCGACGGCGCCGATAAATCAGTACCTCGAAGGGCAGAATGCTGTGATGGCTGGCCCGCCGCGGACCTTTGCCCATCAGGTCTATGCCGCCTCGGGGAACGACCGCATCGCAACCTGTCCCTTCAACGACGGTGCCACGCCCTGTGACTAAGCCCTGGCCACGCCGGCGCGGATTTTCGCTCGTCGAAATGGCCGTGGTGCTGGCCATAATCGGCCTTCTCCTCAGTAGCGCCATGTACACGCTTTCGGCTCAGACGGAACAGCGTACGCGCGAAGAGACGCAGCGGCGCCTCGAGCAAGCGCGCGAAGCGCTGCTCGGCTTCGCGGTCGCCAATGGTCGCTTGCCCTGTCCGGCGTCGGGTACAACCACCGGCGTGGAAGGCGATTCTCCGGTCGGCAGCGGAACCTGCACCAACCCCTACAACGGCTTTCTGCCAGCCGTCACGCTTGGCTTCCAGCCGGTGGATGCGCAAGGCTTCGCGCTTGACGCCTGGAACAATCGCATCCGCTATGCGGTGGCACAGTCGATCAATGGCTGCGTTGGCACATTTGCCACGCCGCACTTCACGTCCAAAGTGAATCTCAAACAAAACGGCATGTCGTGCCAACCGGGTACCACTGACCTGCTCGTGTGTAAGTCAAGCGCCACGTCTCCCGCCCCCACGGCTGGAAGCTGTGGCCCGGCCGACAATGCGCTGACAAACAACAGTCCGAGCGGCACCGTGGTGGCCGTGCTCTTTTCCCCTGGCAAGAACTATGCGCTCGCGACGAGCGCGGCCGCGGCGCTTGCCGTCGGCAAGGCGGACGAAGCGGCGAACCTGGACAACGACTCGGTTTTCATAAGTCACACGCCAAATCCCGAGGGCAGCGCCGCAGGCGGGGAGTTCGACGATATGGTGCTGTGGATCTCGGTCGGCACGTTCTATGGCCGGCTCGCGAGCGCCGGGGTGCTGCCCTAGTCGACGCGCCGAAGCGCGAAGCAAACTTCCCCGTCCTCGTTCTTCTCGAGCTGCAGCCGATAGCCGCTTACCTCGGCTTGCCGCGCAGCCTGGTAGAGGCCGATGCCGAGACCAGTGTCCGAGGTGACGGGCGCGCGGAGCATGCTTTTCGCCACCTCCGGTGGCACCCCGGGCCCGGTATCGCACACCCGCAGCGCGTCCGCCTGCAACGAGACCCGCACCCGTACGGTGGGCTGCTGGCGGCGTTTTGCGAGCGCATTGCGGATCAGGTTGTCTGCCACGCTATCGAAGAGCTCACGCGGCAACGGTTGCTCCGGCCAAACCGCCGGCGCCGCGAACTCCACCGCCTCGCTCTGGTACTGGCGCGTAAGGGCCTGCCACCATTGGGCTGGGCTGACCCAAATGTGACCCTGAGGTTGCGGGCGCTGCAGCCTCCCGAGCGTCTCATTCAGGCGCTCGGCGACGAGCGGCAGCTGCCGACGCACCAGCGCGTTGAGCCGCTCGGCGTCGACATCGTCGGCCGCCGCGGCCGAGCAAAGAACGCTCAGCGATTGCAGCAGGTTCTTGATGTCATGGGTGGTGCGCGCGCCGGTCTCGTGTACCGCGCGCAGATACATCGTCTCGCGCAGCTTCGCCTCGCCAAGCTTCGCGAGGTAAAACTCGGCAAGGAGCTGGCCGAGGAGATGCAGGTGCCAGCGCAAAGCCGGAGTCAAGCGATAGCGAGAGTAGATGCACAGCCGCAGCTCATCGCTCGCGAACTCCACGGCATGAGCACTCGGCGTGCCCCGCTCTCCCTGCCCAGCGCCCGCGCGCCACGAGACACCGGCGACCGATGGCAAACGCTCGAGCGCGCTGATCGCTTGCTCAAGAAAGCGCTCAGGCTCGGCTTCTTCGCGCAGCAACCGGGCGAGCACCGCGAGCCATTGCTCGAGAGGCACGCCAATCGAGAAAAGGTAGCGCACGAAAAAAACGCCCAAGCCCTCTCCCGCGCGCGGCGTCCACGCGAGCCCGACGAGGAGCACGGCGGCGGCGGTGGAGAACACGGTGTAGGTGAGCGCCTCGAGATAGCCCGATTGCCTCAGCGTCATGAAGGTGAAGCTGCCGAGGATCACGACCACGAGAAGCAGCATGAGAAACACGCTGTAGAAAAAATCGATGATTTGCGGCACTTCGGGGCGTTGCGTTTCGGCGGGGAAAACGGCAATCAGCACGAACGCGAATGGCAGCAGGAATTCCGCGAGCGCCCGCGTATCCGTCGTGATCTCCCGGCGCGGCGCCACTTCCGGCAGGATGGCAATCGCAAGGAGGGCCAGCAAATAGACGAGCACCACGAGATAGCAGCGCCGCTGCCATTTGCCGTGGTGCTGGTACACCTTACCGCCCACGAGCCCTGCAATCACGACGACCCAGAAGGCGAGCAGCCACCAATCGAGCCGCAGCATGACTACGAGCGCAATGACAAGCAGCATGGCGCCCTGCGCGCCGGAGACGCGCTGCTCGGCGCGCACGAATGGCTGCCACAAAAGCACAAGCCCCAAGTGCGCGAGGAGCAGCGCGCGCGCCCAAGGATCGGCGACGCCGCGAAATACGGCGACATGCAGAAGCAGCAGCATCGCCACCACGACGAGTTGCCAGCGCCGCTGGCTGAAATTCCAAGCGGCACTGGCGAGCTGCGCGAAAAGCGGCTGCGGGGTGCGCGTCGGTTGCGTGAGCATCGCGACTAGTCTACAAACGAAGCATGCGCGCAGCCATTTTCGTGCGCCTCGCGCTCCTCGAAGCGCGGCGCGGCGGCCTCGCCTCGCTCGCCGCGCTGGCCCTCGCCGTCGCCGTAGGCCTCGGCCTATTTGTCGCCCAGCTCGCGATCACCGAGAGCCGGCCGCTGCAGGCGGCGCTCGTCGCGGCGCTGCTTCGCCTCGCCGCCGTCTTCATGATTGCATCGCAGACGGCTTCGAGCGTGCGCCGCGAGATCGACGAGCGCCGCCTCGAGCTCATGCTGGCGCTCGCGCTGCCGCGCGCGACCCAGTACCTCGGTCGCCTCGCCGGCCTGGTGGTTCTTGGCACGGTCCTCGCGTTGGTCTTCTCGCTGCCCCTTCTCCTTTGGATTGCGTGGCCGGCGTGGCTCGCGTGGAGCGCCTCGCTCGCCTTTGAGCTCGCGCTGGTCGCCGCCGCGGCGCTCTTTTTCGCCATGACGCTCGGGCAGTTGGTGCCCGCGCTCGCGGCCACCCTGGCGCTCTATCTGCTTGCCCGCTCGATGAGCGCGATCCTGGCGATCGCTTCCGGCCCGCTTTTCGAAGACTCGCTTGCGCATCAATTTGCGCGAGGCACGGCGAACGCCGTCGCCTATCTTTTGCCATCCCTCGACCGCGTAACGCGCACCGAGTGGCTGCTCTACGGCCCACCGGATATGCGCACCTTGGTCGCCGCATTTGCCGGGATGCTTATCTATGCAGCGCTCCTGACCGTGGCGGGACTGTTCGATTTCCAGCGCCGCTCCATATGACGCGCGACGAGCCAGCGCTCACGGCGCAGCCCGCATGGCTCTGGCTTGCCCTTGCGGGTGCCCTCGCGGCGCAAGTGAGCTGGCGTGCGCTCGAGCCAAAGGCCAGTCTTCGCGATGCGGATTTGCCGCCCGCGCCACCGGTGAGCGTTTTACGGCTCGCGGCTCTGGGGGAGCCCGAGGTGGCCGCCCGTCTGACAATGCTCCATCTGCAGGCGTTCGATTACGGTGCGACGAACAGCGCGCCTTACCGCACGCTCGACTACCGGCGCCTCGCGCAATGGCTGCATAACATCCTGGAGCTCGATCCGCGCAGCCAATATCCGTTATTCGCAGCAGCGCGAATCTACGCGGAGACCGCCGACCAAGAGCGCTGCCGGCGCATGCTGGAGTTCATCTATCAGGAGTTCTTCGCCGACCCGGACCGCCGCTGGCCGTGGCTTGCGCACGCCGCACTCCTCGCCAAGCACCGTCTGAAGGACCTGCCGCTCGCCGAGCGCTATGCCGCCGCGGTCGAGCGGTATACCCGCGGGAAAGATGTGCCTCTATGGGCCCGGCAGATGCACATCTTCATCCTCGAGGACATGAACGAGCTCGAGGCTGCCCGCATCATGCTGGGCGGCCTGCTCGCGAGCGGCGCAATTCGCGACCCGGCGGAGGCCCGCTTTCTCGCCCAGCGCCTCAAATCCCTGGAGGAACGCCTCCACCACGGGCGCTAGCTGTCGGATCACCGACGGTATTGACGGAAGTTCGACGAAACGACTTTTAGAAGTCGCCGTAAGCCGTTGTTTCAAAGATGTGTTACCTTAGGTATAGGGCTTGCAGGCTGGGCCACCACAAGGGAGGGGAGCATGCAATACAAAGCGCGCGGCTTCACGCTGGTTGAGATCGCCATCGTGCTGGTGATCATCGGACTTCTGCTCGGCGGCATTCTCAAAGGGCAGGAGATGATCACCCAGGCAAAGATCAAGAATTCCATCGCCGATTTCAGCGGCATCTCCGCCGCCTATCA